>SKNI01000598.1 GCA_007120615.1 Myxococcales bacterium
CTCGTCGAGCATCGCCGTGTAAATATAGGACTGGCTTCCGATGCGCACATCATCGCCCGCCTCGGAGGTAGCCTCCTGGATCTCCCCCAGAAAACGCCGGGCCTGAGCTCCGATCATATGATCGATCGCCTCATTGACATAGATCAGATACTCAAAGGCGAACTCCTCACCGGGGGCGGCCTCTTTTGCCGCGGGCCCGGCTTCTCGAAAGAGGCGCTTGGTCCACTCCGGCAACTCATAGATCGAGACCACCTCCACATCGAGCAACTCTCGCAACTCCTCGAGGCGCTCGATTTGATCGTCGTCCATAAAACTCAAATCTTCCGTATCCAGGGTCTCGCGGATCTCCTCGATGACCCTCAGCCGCTCTCTCTGCGTGGCGTCATCTCCCGGTACAAATCCGTGGATCGCCCCCAGGGACCGAACCGAACTCAATCCCCCTTCCTCGTGAAGGGTTGACAGATGGTGGTAGACATTGGCCGCGATCTCGACCTCATCGGTCAACAACAGAGTCGGCGTTGACGAATGCTGTCCACGGAGAGCGCTGGTATATTTGGCCCCCGTCGTCTTCTGCTCCCGGTCCGGGATGAACGACTCGGGATCGACCATCTCTCGCAGATGGAGCGCGTCTTCGGCGATCTTTCTGGCCAGCCTTCGCGCCTGCCGAGAGGCGTCTTCACGGTCCGTATCTTCGGCCTCTGCTCCCCGTTGCCAGGGCGCTTCCACCTCCGCGATACGCCGGAAATTCTCCTCGAACACGATATTGGGGATCTGCCAGGCCGCAAGCACCACCAGAATCAGACTTACCACTAAAAGTCCCGGCGAAACCCTCGCCAGGTTGCGCTCGGTAAACCACCGATCCAGGGATAAAAGATTTTTGGCCGTCCAGGTCTTTGTCGGCTGATGGGGTTTGATCTTCTGAAGGGTCAGGACCAACGACGGCAACACCACGACCATGGCAAGCACCGTCATCAAGACCCCGAGAGCGGCGACCTGTCCGAATTGACTCAGGCCCCGAAATTGAGCAAATGACAACACCACAAAGGTCACAAACGTGGTGGTCGCCCCCATCACGGTGGCCATGCCCACCGACTGATAGCAGCTGATCAGAGCATCGATGGGCGATTTACCCTCCAGGCGTTCCCGGTCGTAACCGTTTAATAGGTGGATGCTAAAGTCGATCCCCAGCCCCAATAAGATCGCAAAGATAAAGACCGAAATGGTGGTCAACTCCCCGTAAAACGCGAAGGCTGCCGCCAGCGTCCACAACACCCCCATGATCAGGGGCGTGAGCACCAGAATCACCGCCCGAAACCGTCGAAAATAAAGGCCGATCACCAAAAACAGCCCGAAGATCGTAAAGATCGCCGAGGTCTGAATATCGTCGACGATCGACGTATATTGAGCCTGGCGATGGACCAACCCTCCGCCAAACTCCAGCGTCATCTCCGGGTGATAGGACTCCGGACTCAGACCCTCTCCAATTTCCCGCACATGATCCAGGAGTCGATTCGTGGCCGTCAGATCGGTGGAGACTTCCACAAACCGAACCACAATCGTCAGCGAATAGCCGTCATCGCTGACCAGGTATTCTTTATAATCCTGGTGGGCCAACTCCTGGTAGCGCTCCTCGACCTCCGAGGTATCGATAAAATCGCCTTCTTCAGCCTGATTTCGGCGGCGAAGAGGCACAAAGAGAGGATTTTGCTTTTGTTTTTCTCTCCGGATTCGAGACTTGATGCGATCGTGAAGCACTTCGAGGTCTTCGGCGTCCACATAGAGGAGCCGGTGTTGCTCAAAGAATTCTTTGTCATTATGAAAATGGGCCAGCGCCACCTCTGAGACGCCGCGAAGCTCCTCGGCATATCGGGTGGCAAATTCGATATTAGCGTCCCCGTCAGGAGAATCGACCACCACAAACAGAGACGATCCCGAGCCCACCCTCTCCCCGACCTCGTCCATCGCGATCGCTGCCGCCGAGGTGCTGGGCAATAACTCCTTAAAGTCACTGTTGATATTCCACTGGGTGGCAATCACCACCACTGCCAGAACCGTGATCACCACGCTGGCCACCGTCAGCCCCACAAAATGGCGGCCGATGACCCCGCGAAAAAAGCGCTCCATCTGACGTCGAAATCTATCTCTCATCATTTATACCCAAACCAGGGATCGTATTCTGCTCGTCAGGGAAGTTACCGTTCCACCGCCCACAACTCCAGCGGTATTCGTCTTGTCGTAGCCTGCCAACGTGCTATGAGTAACGCCGATACCCGGAGCCAATATGGAAATCTCACAACTCGAAGCCCCCGACCAACCCTTTCCGCTGGCTACAGACGCCTGCGTGATGCTCGACGCCCGTTATCTCAACGGAAAGTCCAGCGGGATCGGACGCTATACCCGGCATCTGATAAACCACCTGCTGCAGCTCGATTCCCGGCTACGGCTTAAGCTCATCACCCACCCCGCCTGTCCCCGCCCGGTGGAGAACCCTCGGGTAGAATCACAGACGTTTTTCGCCCCGGCAAATTCACTATCCACGCGCTACCTTCTTACACAGTCCATCGATTTCAGCGGCGTCGATCTCTTTCACTCTCCCTTCAATATCCTGCCCGCCGACCTTCCGGTGCCCGCCGTCTTTACCCTCCACGACATCATGTGGCTCCTCGATCCGACGCTATGCACCTCGAAGCTGTGGAAGCGCCTGGTGACCGGCACCTTTTATCGCACCTTTATCCCCCGATCGGTTCGTCAGGCGGCGGCCATCCTGACGGTCTCTGATTATTCGCAACAAGAGATCTCCGACTATTTTCCCGACGCCCACAAAAGAGTAGACGTCGCCTATAACGGTCTCGACCCCTATTTCCGCCCCGTCTCTCCACAGAAGGGCTGGCCCCTCCTATCAAAATGGATGGTGCCAGGTACCCGTTTCGTTCTGGTCGTAGGGCAGGGCGCCCCCTACAAAAACCACGCCGCCGCCCTTCGGGGATTCATCGAAGCCTTCGCCGACGACCCGGAGGTCTATTGCGTCTTTGTGCGTCGGCTTCACAAAAGTGGCGATGCCGAATTGCGTAAACTCCTGGCCGATCGGCGTCTCAATTCAAGGGTGATACACCTCGATTATATCGGCGCCGATGAACTGCGAGCGCTCTACACCCTGGCGGAGGTCTTTTTATTTCCGTCGCTCTATGAGGGGTTCGGTCTTCCGGCCCTGGAAGCCATGGCCTGTGAAACGGCGGTAGTCACAAGCGATCGGGGAGCCCCCAAAGAGATCTGCAACGGTGGGGCCATGCTCGTCGATCCCACCGACCCTGCCGCCATCGCAGCGGCATTAAAGCGCCTCGTTGCCGACGACGCCCTCCGCCTCAGGGTAGCAGAAGCGGGGCGAAGTCGAGCTCGCCACTTTCGCTGGGCCGACAGCGCCCGACAGGCCCTGACCACCTACCGCCGGATTCTTCAATACCCGCCGCCCCGGAGCAGTTGATGGCTCGCATTTATCTGGACGCCCGAAATATCACCGATCAACCGGCCGGCGTGGCTCGCTACGCTCAGGCCCTCATCGCCCAGCTCGTGCGCCTGGCCCCGCAACACCAATTCGTCACCCTTCGCCATCAATCCAATCAGCGTCCCATAATAGACGATCAACCAAACCTCACCGAATTGCCCGTAGAATGCCCCATCGACGGGGTCCAAAATTTTGTCTTCGGCCACCGAACCCTGGAGGCCGCCATCGCCCGGGGAAATAAGCCCGATCTCTATCACTGCCTCTTCCACCTTCTGCCCCTGAAGACCCGCCGGGTCCTCGGAGATATTCCCGTCCTCACCACCCTTCACGACTTTGTCTGGATCGACCATCCCGACACCTCTCAGCCCACCTTCGTAAAGGCCCGGGCCATCGAGGCCTTCGCCCGCGTCGCCCTTCCCCACGCTCTTCGAACCTCCGATAAGGTCATCGCCATCAGCGAGCCCACCCGCCGGCGGGCCCGCAGCTTTATCGAGGACCACAAGATGGTCACCATCTCCCACGGCGTAGATGAAGCGTTTTTTGAGCCTCCCCGGCGCCCCACCGGAGATTTCGAGGAACTCAACGATCCCGAAAGACCCTGCATCGTGGCCATCGGTAACGCCAAAGAATACAAAAACTTCCCCCTCCTCATCGATGCCTTTGAGGAATTGGTGGCCGAGGGGGTTTCTGCCCGGCTCGTTCTGGTGGGAGATTGCGAGGATCTGGCATTAAAAATAGCCCACACCCAGGTCAGCGAATGGATCACCTTAACGGAGACCATCGATGATCAGACCCTGCGTCGAATTCTGGGGCGGGCTCGGGTTTTTGTCTTCCCCTCCACCGTGGAGGGATTCGGGCTCCCCCTTCTGGAGGCCATGGCCATGGGCATCCCGACGGTGGTCGCCGATGTGGAGCCGATGCGCTCGATCGCCGACGAGGCCGCTCTCTTCTTTTCTCCCGACGATCGCTGCGGGCTCGCTCATCTGATGCGGCGCATCATAACGGACGCCCATCTCTCCCAGACCCTCGTTCGACGCGGACGTCTTCGGCCCGCCCAATTTCGCTGGGATGACACCGCCCGACGAACGCTGCAACTCTACGACGAGATGCTTCGAACCTCTTCTACGATGCGCTCGGTCAACTCTTCCATCGAGAGCGAGGCGTCCAACCTCAAGATCGGCTGACCCTCCTCTTCCAGAAACGACATCACCTCCTGGTAGCGGGTCTCCAATCTGGCCAGCTTTTCTTGAGACTCGTAGATCTCTCGGGTGTCGCGAGTGGTCAGGCGCTCCAGACAGAGTTCTACGGGAGCCTCCAGAAATACGGTCAGATCGGGAATTCGGGCGCGCTCGTTGATCCTGCGAACCCATCCGTAATCCACGGTGTCGTCCTCGTCGACGTCTCCCTGATAGACCAGACTGGAATGGTAATAGCGGTCCGAGATCGCAATCGCTCCCGACGCCAGCGACGGCTCCACCTGATCTTCCAGGTGATGGAGGCGATCCGCTGCAAAAAGCAGTGCCAGGGTCTCGCGGTTCACCGGTCGCAGACCTCCGGACTCGTCAGTGATCGCAACCTCCATCGAGAGCATCTTGCGGATCAACACCCCGATGGGGCCATCGGAGGGCTCGCAGCTGATATCGACCGCGTGACCTTTCTGGGACAGGACTTCGGCGACTCGCCGCGTCTGAGTGGTGGTGCCGGCGCCGTCGAGACCTTCAACGACGATAAACGGGGGATTTTTCATAGGTACGTCCACATTATTGCTCGGGGTTGTCATCGTCGCCGGCCCTGGAGCCCGACAGAAATTCTTCCACCCGTCGGTGATGTTTCTCGGCGACCCAGAGATCGCAGAAGGGCTTTAGCTCTTTTTCCA
The DNA here is from genome assembly GCA_007120615.1 of Myxococcales bacterium. Taxonomy (GTDB): domain Bacteria; phylum Myxococcota_A; class Bradymonadia; order Bradymonadales; family Bradymonadaceae; genus SKNI01. The sequence continues at coordinate 5,379 of SKNI01000598.1, forward strand.
TCGCCTCATCTCTGGGCAATTCGACGGCCCGCCGGGCCCCGTCTTTTAGCACCCTCGTAAGCTCGCGGGGAAGTTTGGCGAGTCGACGACTGAGGGCTTCGAGGTGGGCGTCCAGATCTTTTGCAGCTACCACCTCGTCGATCACCCCCGCCCTCTTCGCCCGGGGAGCGTCTACCACGGCCGCCGTCGCCAGCCACTTCAGAGCGACCGGCCGCCCCACCAACTCCACCAGCCTCGTCAGCCCGCCCCACCCCGGCGGGATAGCAAACCGAGCCTGAGTAAATCCGAGACGGGCCCTCTCACTGGCGATACGAAAATCAAAAGCCATCGCCAACTCGCAGCCCCCGCCGTAGGCATCGCCGTTGATGCAGGCCACCGTCCAGCAATCCAGCTCCTCCAGACCCCGAAGAATCGCTTTCATCCGACCCGACATCTCGGCCACCTCATCAAACTCCACCAGGCGTGAGAACTCCTGGAGGTCGCCCCCCGACACAAACGCTCCTCCCGCCCCTCGAACCACCAATACCCGGAGCTCTCGATCGGAGCGCAAGTCCTCCAACAACCCCTCCAATCGACCCATCACCCCGGAGTCGATCGCATTATGCACCCTGGGGCGCTCGATGACGGCCCTCACCACCGCCCCGTCTTTTTCCCACGTCACACTCACATCCAATCCATTCATCAAGACTTATCAAAGGCAAAAGCCGCTACCGAACCGTATCGGCCCCCACAGATTCGGAGTTGCGATACCCGATTTGGGACTTCTGTTCCAGAGCCGTTCCCGCAGCCTGGCGGACCCGTCGAATCCGATGGGCCCGGGCGACGGTCTCCAGGTAAATCTCCACCCAGGCCACCTCCAGACGGCCCAGCAAGGGCAACAGCGCCATAAATCGGTCGTATTTTTGATCCCGGCTCAGACGCTGCGCCACCCGCATCAAACCGTAGGCCGCGCCCTCCGCCCGCAACTCGTAGAGAGCCCGAGCGGCGGCTTCTGCCACATCATCATCGACGTCCCTGGCCGCTTCGGCAAGGGCCGCTTCCCCCGCCGCCGGTCCATCCTCGGGGGCCGTCACCACCACCCGTTGAATCGCAAGAAGCCGGGCCGAATTGGAAGTCTCCTC
>SKNI01000712.1 GCA_007120615.1 Myxococcales bacterium
ACGCATTCTCCGTCCCAGCGGACTTCGCCGGCCGGGCAATCGAGGTCGCTCTGATTATAACCGGCTTCGAAGACACATTCTCCGTCTTGCTCGAAGGTTCCTTCGCCGCATTCTAAGTCTCCGCCTCCACATCCCGTAAAGGATAAGAGGGCCAACGCGCATAATGCGCTTAACGTTCCGAATAACTGCTTGTTCTTCTGCATCATCTACTCCATTGAGAGTTATATTACCTGACTAAAGTTGCTCAGTGCTCAATGGAGTAGTCAATTTTGAGGCAAATGTCTACTCTGGTGGAGATTTTTAGAAACGAAGGGCGGTCAGTCCAGAAGTTCGCGGATCGTTCTTTTTAAGTCTTTAATATCATAGGGTTTATGGAGATAGGCCTGTTCGGGAGTGATTTCTTTTCTCTGCAGAACGCCCCCGGAATAACCGGAGACGAAGATGATCGGAATTCGAGAATCGATGAGTTGAAATTGATTGGCCAATTCGACGCCAGTCATCCCGGGCATCACCAGGTCGGTGATCACCAGATCGATGGTCTCCGGATAGTTTTTGGCGAGTCGGAGGGCCTCCTCTCCACTTGAAGCGCTGAGCACCTTATAACCTTCTTTGCCCAACACGGCGGCGAGGGCCTCCTGGATATCCTCCTCGTCTTCTACGAGCAGCAGGGTCTCTCGATCTTGTTTCTCCGGTCTCTTCGGCGGGAGCTTCTCATTTTGACGCTCATTTTTCGCATCTGAATCTCTCGGGTAATGAGCGGGCAGATAGACGGTAAAGATGCTGCCCTCCTCCGAGGACTCTTCCAGAATCACGGCGCCTCCATGGCGTTCCGCGATATTATAAACGGTGGCCAGTCCCAGACCGGTGCCAGGTTCTTTGGTCGAAAAATAGGGGTCGAAGATATCGTCTTGAATCTCTTCGGGAACGCCACTACCCGTATCGCAGACTCTCATTACGGCGTATTCACCGGGAGGGAGGCCTCGATAATACTCCTCTTTCTGATCGGGGGGAGGGATGAGCGCCATCGCGGTTTGAATCTCGATGATTCCGCCCTGGGGCATCGCGTCGCGAGCGTTGATGACGAGGTTCAACAAAATCTGCTCGACCTGGCTGAGATCGGCCAATACGGGGGGAACCCGGTCACCGAGCTGGGTTTGAACCTCGATATCCTCTTCGATGATGCTCTGGAAGAGATGCTTCATATTGCCGACGGCTTCGTTGAGATCGATGGGAGTAGGTCGGGACAACGGGCTGGGGGTAAGACTCAAGAGCTGCTTCGTCAGGCGGGTCCCCTGTTCGGTGGCCGATAGGATCTTGTGGACGTAATTTTTCGCTTCTTCCGTTTGAAGGCCTTCATCGATAGAGAGCAGATAGGCGTGGGTGTTGATGATGGTCAAAATATTATTGAAGTCATGAGCGATTCCCCCGGCCAGTTGCCCCACGGCCTCCATTCGCTCCGAGCGAAAGATGCGGTCGAGAAATTCCTTTCGCTCCGTGATATCACGCACGACGATCGTGAAGTTTCGTTCCCCATCGACGTTCATCACTCCGATACTGACCTCCAGGGGAACTCGGCTCTGATCTTTTCGGATCCCTTCGAGTTCGACTTGTTCATCAAAAGTAGACGAATCAGTGTCCGGGAGAGCATCCAGAAGCCTCTCAACGTCGTGCTTGTCGAAGAGATTCTTCACCGAGCGCCCCTCAATCTCTTTGGATTGATAACCAAAGATCTCCTCGCAGCTTCGATTGAACATCTCGATCATCCCCTCGTTATCGATGGTGAGGATGCCATCGACGGCGGTATTGAGAATCGCCCGCTGGTGGGCCTCGATATGTTTGAGCTGAAGCATGGTCTCTTTTCGGTCGGTGATGTCGACCATAAACCCGACGATATGAAACAGGCTTCCGTCGGTGTCCCACAGCGGCATCAGGTAGAGGTTGGCCCAGATCGTTTCCCCGTTTCTTCGCCGGTAACGGCGGTCGGGGAGGACTCGGTCCTCAAAGACCATCTTCTGGGACTGGGGTTGTCCTTGCTCGATCAATTCCCGATAGGCGTCTCTGGCTTCTGTGACCTCATCTTCGTGCATGAAGTCGAAGATCTCTTCCCCCTCAAGAGCTTCACGGTCTCGATATAAAAATGTGGTGAGCGCGGGGTTGGCGTGAAGGATGATCCCTTCTTCATCGAGCACTTTCATCGGGATGGGTACGGAGTCGAGAAAGGCCCAGAAATGGCTCTCGCTTACCCCTTCCATCGCCAGGGGGAGATCTCTATTGAGCTCTCCCGCCCGATCCAGGAGCGTGACCAGAAGTCTGGGGTAGCCTTCATCATCGGTTCGGAGGATGTATTCATCGGCCCCGGCCCGGAGAAGCTCGGCAATCGTTGCGGTTTGATGGGGTGCGGCCTGGACGACGACGGAGCTGGTCGGCGGCTTTCGTTTGACGTGTCGAATCACCTCCCTGGCACCACGACCGAGGCCGTCGACATCGGTGAGAATCACGTCGATGGACCCAGGATCGATGGCGAGGAATTCGTCGAAGTCATCGACCCAGAGGGGCTCGATATCCTTGCTGTATTCCTGGCGCCACTGCTCGATGATCTCCGACAACCCCTGCACGCCGAGAATCAACAACCGCAGCGTTCGCTTTCCAGATGGCATCGGCCTTACCCTCAGGTACTCTGCATTATTTCGGGACTCCCGGAAAAGCTAATCACCGTTTTTTGTTGCTTAATGGATTTTATGTATGGGCAAGGAGCGCGGACGTCCCCGTCCGCGCTCCGAACTCCGAACTGATTGGGTTGTGGAGATGGCCATGGTAGTCTCCTGGCCTATTCATCAACGCTACTCACCGTAAATAAAGGATGAACCACCATGACCACCGTTTGCGTAACCGGAGCCTCGGGATTTGTGGGCTCTCGAATCGTCGCCGATCTTCTGGAGAAGGGAGTGACCGTTCGGGCGACCGTGCGAGATCCGTCGAATACCGAGAAATACGGCTTTCTTCAGGAGCTGCCGGGAGCACAGGGGAAGCTGACCCTTCATGCCGGCAAATTATTGGAAGAGGGCTCCTTTGACGAAGCCATGACCGGATGTGACTACGCCATTCACACCGCAAGTCCTTACGCGTTGGATGTAAAAGATCCCCAGCGCGATCTGGTGGACCCGGCGGTGGAGGGAACCGAAAATGTATTGAAGTCAGCCCAGAAAGCCGGGGTCAAGCGGGTCGTGGTCACCTCGTCGATGGCGGCGATCACCGATGAGCCCGACAGCGATCGGGTGTTGACCGAAGAGGACTGGAACGAGAAGTCGTCGTTGGAGCGAAACCCCTATTATCTATCGAAGGCCGAAGCCGAACGGGCGGCCTGGCGGTTTGACGAGGCCCACGATGATCTCGAGATAGTCACGATCAATCCCTACCTGGTCATCGGGCCCTCTTTGACGCCGTCGTTGAACACCTCGAATAAGGTCTTCGTCGATATCTTAGGCGGCGAATACCCCGGAGTGTTGAGCATCACCTGGGGAATCGTCGATGTTCGCGATGTCTCTCAGGCTCATATCAAGGCGATGGAAAATAAGGATGCTTCGGGACGCTTCATCTGTGTGGATCACACCGTGGGGATGGACGAAGTGGTCACGATTCTAAAGGAAAAGGGCTACGGCGAAGGGTATAAACTTCCCAAATTCGACATGGCCTGTAAGGCCGGAGATTTTGCAGTGCGGCTGCTCTCCTATTTTCAGCCCGGCGGCACGGGGAGCTATCTGCGCACCCACATCGGGCGGGTTCCCCGATTCGACTCCACCAAAAGCAAAGAGGTCTTAGGGCTCGAATATACCCCGGTGGAGAAGAGCATCGTCGATACGGTGGAGGATCTCGAGAGGTGGGGTCACCTGGCCCAGTGACCATCACTTAATAATCAGATCGATTCCGGGCCCCGTCTCAATGGTCACCTCGCCATCTTTTGCGACGTGCATATCGCCGTCGATGGTATAACCCATGGGCTCCGAGGAGTGAAAAACAGCCCGACTGCTGACGGCGGAGCTCATCACCTCTTCGTCCACCGGGAGTCCAAGGCGAATTCGGGGTAAGATCCCGGCCACTTCAAAAGGTCCTCCGGTCAGACCCAGAAGGTGAAAGGCGCGCTCTCGCTCCTGGCAGCGGATAAAGGGTCGAAACCCCAGGCCGATTTGATCGACGGTGGAGGCCAGAACCGATGCGTAATCGCGCTCCGGCCAGACCTCATCGTCGAGCTCAATTCGCGCGGTGAAGGGTCGAAACATTCGCTCCGTCAACTCCCCGCCACCAAAGGGCAGACTGGCCAGGGCCTTGCCCATAAGTACCGCCGCCGTGGTGGGGCTGGCTTTTCCGGTAGCGTAATATTCCTCCAAAAAATTGGCGACCATCCCGTTTCCGAAGATAAATCCATACCGCGAGCCAGTCTCGTCGGTGATCTTTAAGATGTCGCGCCGGGTCGTCTCGAAGGGCTGATTGGTATAATATTTCTCTACCAGATTGGCCAGAAGGCGAGGCGGCGTACCCTCGATGCCGACGCCGTTGGAGACCGTATTCATGGTGCCGCCGCGGAGCAGCGCGATCTTGGGCAGGGGTTGGTCGCCGTAGACCTTAATAAAGGTCGTCAGAGTGACGTGATTGGTCCCGTCCCCGCCGTTGAGGGCCAGGATGTCGATCTCATTGCCCATAAATTGCCGGGCCACACCCTCGACGTCCTCGATTCGATTGGTCAATTCGTAGGTGTCATGCTGGCCGAGCATATACCCCAGGCGGCGCATCCGTTCCGGATGGCGCCGATTGCGACGACTATGGGGGTTGGTGATAATTCCGATACCGGGCATGGCGATCCTCTACTTCCGATTGTCTAGTCTTTAGACTAAAACCCTTCTGAGAGGGGGCAAGATAACGGTTCGCCTTCAAAATCGGAAGTCGGGAATCGGCGCGGTGAATCTCAGCTCTTTTCGATCACCATCAGACCCCGACTGAGCACCCGGTGTTTCACCTCACAGCCGGCGATGGACTGCAGGCGTTTGATGCGTCGGCTGACGTCGTCGGGGTCAAAGCCGGGAAATTTCCCCCGGGAGTAGGCCGAGGCCGTGCGGTGTTTCGGGGAGAGCGGGCGAAGGAGGTTTTTGACGCTCTCCAGGGTCTCAAAGAGGGTCTCCTCGGTGCGAATCGCCAGATCAAAGGGGGCCTCGGTTTCGGTGACCTGGCTCTGAGCCTCCTCCAAGATAGTGAGCATCGCCGGGAAAGATTCATCTCGAAAATTATGCAAGAGCCTCCGAGCCCGGTGCTCGATGAGAGTGGGGTCGTCAAAGGCGGTGCGTTGGCGGCCGCCGTGGAGTAGGTCCACCAGGCGTTGGACCACGTCGTCTTCGGTGGTGCAGCGCACTCCGAAGAGGCTCGGCAGATAGAGATCTTGGCTGGGGTTGTCGATGGGCCGAAAATTGATGATATCCGTTCCCCCGAGGTGGGCCTCCAGGCCGGTGGTGCAGCCGTCGTGGATCATGCATCTGCAGGCCAGAAGCCAGGGTGCCACCGCGCCTTGGTGGAGCACGTGGACGGCGCTCATTCCCTGAAAGACCAGGCGATAAAAGGCCGGATCCTCCGATGGATGAGGGCGAACGACGATGGGAATGTCGGGAAAGACGACGTTGAGGCGGTGAACCAGACGCACGAAATGGCTCAATTGTTCGTTCTTATAGGCCCAGTCCCGAACCGTATGAAGGCGGCTGTCGAGCTCAGCGGAGCGAAAGCCGTTGAACGGGCTGAAGACAAAGTCCGTCCCCATCTTATTATTGGCCCGGGCCAGGTTGGTATTGACCAGGATAAACTCCCCGTAGCGGGCCCGAAGGCGGGCGGCGTCAGCGGCATAATAGCTTCGCCAGCGGCGCCCGTAGAGGTCAAAGCGGGGGTGGCCGGTGGTGCGGATATTATCGACGCAGGCCGGCTCCATCTCCCGGTAGACGTCTCGTTGGAAATCGCCCCAGGTGCAGACGAAGTCGTCCGACGAGAGATGTCTGGGATCGAGGCGCTGGCGCAGAATCTGGCGCCACCGATCCTCGGCCCCAGGGTAGACCGCTCCTTCGGTGTCGAAGTGCACAAAGACAAAGCCCCGTTCTTTTAGCAGTTGATAATCATCGAGGGCGTCGGGGAAGTGGGGGCGAATGGCGTTTTTGCCCAGATAGACGCCCCCGCGAACCCGACTGGCCAGCCGCATCAGGGTCTCGTGAAGACCGATAAAGATGCGGTTGTCTTTGCGGGCCGCCATCAGGGCCATGGCGAGTCGATAATCGAGCTCGCGGTTGATGGTTTCTACGGGAAATAAAAGATGTTTGGGAGCGCTCATTTTAACCTCATCGATGAACCGGGGCCGGCCGCCGTGCCCGAAAGCTCGTCGGTGGCGCGGACCATCTGTTGAAATTCAAAATTTCGGGCCAATAACTCGTCATACGTCCCGCTGTCGACCACTCGCCCCTGGGAC
>SKNI01000397.1 GCA_007120615.1 Myxococcales bacterium
CCGCGAGCTCGTCGATATTGATTCCACCCTTTAACACCCGGTCCGACACTTGATGGACTCCAACGCGATCATCGAAATTTCAGACCTTCACGTGCGCTACGGCGGCGACGGCGGTGAGACTGCTCTTCAAGGCATCAACCTGTCGATCGCCCCCGGCGAGCGCGTGGCCATCATCGGTCGCAGCGGTGGCGGAAAATCTACTCTTCTTCGGGTCCTCAGCGGTCTCGTTTCGCCCACCTCCGGATATGCCCGAATGGGTGAGCAGATCCTGGGTCCCGATGGATACGTAGACCGCTCCCTCTACGATGACGTAGGGCTCGTATTTCAAAATTACGGCCTCGTTCCCCAACTCACCGCAATGCAGAACGTATTATGCGGTCGTCTCAACCAATCGAGCGCCCTGTCCTCCCTGGGCCGCTTTCCCGCAGAAAGTCGTACTCGCGCTCGCCAGCTTCTCGAAGACCTGGGCCTCGGTGACCGCCTGCATATGCGCAGTTCCCGCCTCAGCGGCGGGGAACAACAACGCGTCGCTATCGCCCGACTTCTGCTCCAGGCGCCTCCAATCATGCTCCTCGATGAGCCGGTGGCCAGCCTCGATATTCACTGGGCCAGCCACGCGATCCGTCGCATCAGTGCTTCTCGAGATGGGAACACCACCCTGGTTATGGTCCTCCATGACATGCCCATGGCCCGCAAATTCGCCGATCGGGTGATCTGTATCCACAACGGAGAGATCATCTTCGATGGAGATCCCGATGAGGGCTGTCGAAGACTCGAGGCCCTGGAGGCGACCTCCACCGATGGAACGTTGCGACCCGCTTTTCCGCTCCACGACTTGCCCGAACTTACGCCGCCTCCCTCCCACAAGGAGCCCCCTCCCATTGGTGGCCTGGAAGCCAGCATCCTGGGCCGTTCGAGCTTCTATATTATCGGCATCCTCGCCGCCATCGCCCTCTATATCTGGGCTGCCGTTGGGGTTGAGTTCTCCTTGAGCCGGGTCTTTGGAAACCTCGATCATGCCGCGGACTTCATAGGTCGGATGCTTCCCCCGGATCTTTCGATCACCAAGACCATCGCCGCCAGTCTTCTGGAAACCGTCCAGATGGCGCTGATCGGAACCACCCTGGCCGCCTTCATCTCACTGCCCCTGGCGGTGATGGCGGCCCGAAATATCACCTCACCCACCACCGCCCAGACCGGAGGCCGGCGATTCTCCTTTCCCGCTCTCCCCGGGATGGCTCTGCGTACGGTTTCCCGACTGATTTTAAATCTGCTTCGCACCATCCCCAGCATCATCTGGGGTCTCTTCTTCGTGGCCATCGTCGGTCTCGGTCCCTTCCCGGGAATCCTGGCCCTGACCTTTTACGCCTCCGGATACCTCGGGAAATTCTATTATGAAGGGATCGAATCCATCGATCCCAAGCCCCTGCAATCGCTTCGCACCGTCGGCGCTACCCCCTTTCAGAGCGTCCGATGGGGAGTCTTCCCCCAGGTCCTCCCGCTGATGTTGGGCTACACCCTTTATATGTTCGAATATAACGTTCGCGCCGCCAGCATCCTGGGCATCGTCGGCGCCGGGGGGATCGGATTTTACCTCTACACTTATATTAATAATTTCCAATACGACCGAGCCGCGACCGCGCTTCTGCTGCTTTTGGTCGTCGTCACGATCGTCGACTATCTAAGCTCCACGCTGCGGGCTCGATTGATGGATTGAGTCGCGTTCTGGAGTCGCATTCTGGAATAGTTGCGCCTCACCCCTACTTTACATCACAACAGTTTTTTACGTTGACCTCCACCCAGATGAGGCGGGCTCAATGCAGCGGGTATTATTATTGATGGATGATCCTCGACTACGTCCTCGATACGTGCGCCTCCTGCGCCGACGTGGGCATTCCGTTCATTCCACACGCGATCCCCAGCAGGTCTGGGCCTTGCTCCAACAAAATCAGTTCTCTCTGGCGATCATCGACAGCGACATCGATGACGAAGATATTCAGTCATATATCCAGCAGTGGTCAGCCCTCACCGCCCGACCTCCGCTGGTGATCTTGAGCACACCAACGACCCGATCGCTCTCGGAGAGCGCCGCGTTTCGATTCCCCATACCGAAGGGCGTAGATCTGATCTTACACAAGCCACTCTCCCCTATGGAATTTGGTATTCAGGTCGATCACTTCCTCGGTGAAACCGGCGGGGATACCGACAGTTCTACGCTTGAGGAAAGCTCGGAGGCCCAACGGGAATTCGGGGTCATGCAGAAAGAGTTCATCCTACAACTCGACGAAGATATAAGCCGCATTGAGCAATGCTGGAGAGATCTCACCGCCCATGAGACCAACTCCTCCTCTCATGCCCGCCGTCTCAAACGCACCCTCAGCCCCATTCGGGCGGCCGCCAATCATTTCGGCTTTCTGGAGTTGGGCGAAGATATCGAATCCCTCGAGAATTTCATCGCCCCCCTCATCACCTCTCCTGACTCCAAAAACAGCGCCAGGATACCACGGGGAGAGATCCTGATATCGCTTATCGCCGATCATTGTCGAAGCCTACAGATCGATAACCTCGACGAACTTCCCGACGGCCAGCAATCTCATTTTCAGACCCTTTTGGTGATCGATCCCGACGTACAATATTTGCGAACCCTCGAAGAATGGGGCGACCAATTTATGATTCGAGTTCGCAGCGCCCGGTGTCTCGATGAAGCGTTGAGCCGGGCCCGCACGCCCCTGATGACCGGGGTGGTAATGACCGTATCCTCCGAGACCACCGCCTCTGAACTGGCGACATCGATCGAGAAGCTACAGGCTGCGTCCCACCGATCACCGCTTCCCATTGCCCTGGTATGCGAATCGGAATCCGACCGAAACGAGATCCGAAACCTCTGGGCCGGGGCCTCGATGTTGGTCGCCAAACCTCTGACGGCGCTCACCTTTGCCCGCCTCTCGGAGCGCCTGGCTTCCCTTCGTCGAGCCCAGAAGTCCACGATTTTGGTCATCGAGCCGGACGACGATTTTGCCACGTTTCTCTGCGCCACCCTCGACGATCGCAACACCACGGTGCGTGCCCACGATCCGAACTTTTCATTATTCGAAGAGCTCGAAACCCATCGACCGGATCTTCTGGTCGTAAACGCTCACTTCTCGGGGCTTTCGTCCTTCGATCTCTGTCGCACCATCCGAGCCATACCCCGCTGGCAAGATATGCCCATCATCATGACCACCCATCGTCAGCAGCGGGAGACAAGAATCGCAGCCTACCAGGCCGGAGCCGACGACTTTTTGTCCACCGATATCAACACCGAGGAGTTGCGAGCACGGGTCCAGGTTCGCCTGCAGCGCGCTCGCACATTAAAAGAGCGCACCGACCGCGACATGCTCACCGGACTGTTGACCCGACGAGCATTTCTGGAGCAATTGGCCGCTCGGATCAGTGAGGTAGCCCGCAAAAACCGGACTCTCGCCTTCTGCATCCTCGATGTCGATCACTTCAAAACGGTCAACGACACCCACGGCCATCCCGCAGGCGATCGAGTCTTGCGCACCCTGGGCCGGCTGCTTCGCGATCGTTTCCGCATCGAAGACCTCCGCGGCCGCTGGGGCGGCGAGGAGTTTACCATCGTACTCGTCGACGAAGATGCCCGGGCGGCAAAGCAAGCCCTGGACCGCGTCCGCAATGAATTCTCTCAGATCCCCTTTATGAATCAATACGACCGCCCCTTCTATGTAACCTTCAGTGCCGGTGTCGCCGACTTTCCCGCTGACGGACATGACGTCGAGACCCTCTTACATGCCGCCGACTCCCGTCTTCTGCGGGCCAAGCGTTCGGGAAGAAATACGATCCTCCTCAGCGGTACTTCGCCCTCCCCCTAACGCGCTCGGCTTGTACCTCGCTATCCCGGTGTGGCGAGACCCAATTCCTGACGAGCTCGGGAGCAATCCACCCATTGCCCCGACTCCACCAGATAGGCCTCCCGCGGTCGATTTTCGTTTCGCCCCCGAGATGACCAGCCATCAAAGACCTGACCCACCGTAGTGTTGGTTCCTCCCAGAATATACCGCGCACCACGACGTCCATGAAGCATGGCCTCCGCGTGAGCTCGGGCCGCCTCTCGAACGTCGATGACATTCATCGGCTGACGCTCATCGACCCCCAATCGAGCGTAGGCGCTCAAATCTACGCCAGGACCCACCAGAAGGGTGGGATTGACGATGACCACGTCGAAGCCGTCTGCGATATAGCGCATCGCCTCCAACTCCACCGCATATTTGGCCTCCACAAACGGGTCGTCCGTGGTTCCGGGCAGGTAATATTCTTCCTCGGTTGCTCGCCATCCCGGCGCGCCCCGGGCGATGGTGGTCGCCGAACTCGTCAGCACCAGACGGTCCACCTCAAATTTTCGACAGGCATCCAAAACCCGGCGAATCCCCTCTACGCTGCGACGCAACACCTCCCGGGGAGCCGTGTCTTCCTCCGGCGCTACGCAATAAAAGACCCCGTTGACCCCGGCCAACGCCTCCGCCAGAGAGGCCGACTCGAAGATATCCCCCACCACCACTTCGATGCCCGGAAAGTCGAGGCACTCCGCGGCGCGATTCCATCGGCGCATCGCGGTTACCGGCCATGAGCGACCGGCGCACTCCCGGGCGATGTGGCGGCCCAGCAGACCGGTGGCTCCCAGAACGAGAAACCGGCTATCTTTGGGGTCCAGAATCATGGCCGACGGGTCATTTCGCACTGTCATCTTCTCTCCTCAGCCTTCGTTACCCTGAATTACTCCAGTTCGAGAGCGGCCATCAACAAGGTGTGATAGGTCGCCGGATGAAGGTTTGCTGCCCCGAGCCGGCGTACCGACCATCCCATCTGGCGCAGCGCTCCCACATCGCGGGCCGCCGCTTCCGGCGACGGTCCCAGATATACAATACGCTTGATCCCCAGAGCCTGTAAAAACGCCAGCGGACGATGCCCCAGGGGCTCTCGCATCGGATTGATCGTGGCCGCCGTAAACGACTCCTTCTCCATTACCAGCCGCCGCAGGGCTTTCTCCCAGCCTCCGGTCACAAACCGCACATTTTCACATTCGTGACCCAGGGCATTGATCTCGGCCGCCTCAATGGAGGCCCGGTTGGCGTCGACACCGACCACCTCCTTAGCCTTCTCCGACGCCATCAACGAGATCGTCCCCGTTCCACACCCCACATCGAGAAACCGATCCTCATCCCCCAGATCGAGCCATTGCATCAACCGCTCATAGACCTGCTCCGCTGGCTCCATGGTGGCGTGAAACCAATCGTCATAGCCGATCTCCATCTGCCACCTGCCGATGGGCACTCGAATCCTCTGGGGCTCTTTGATGATGTGGCGAAACTCATCAAAGTGCACCGCCACGCCCACCCGATCGGGAACCTCCCCGGCCAACCGCTCCAGCCAGGTGGCGATGACCCCCTTTTTTATGGCCCGCTGAAAGGACTCCTCACCTTCCAGTCCGGTCAACTTCACGTCCATCAAACCCACCCCATGGGTAGGCGCCACCACCGAGATACTTCGAATGCCGGGACTCACGTCGAATCCCCGAACCTGTTGCCCCACCTCCCGAACCATGGCCTCGTCCCAGGGCAACGCCTTGCTTGCCTCCAGGCTTCGAGAAACGGCGCCCACCAACCGGCGCACCGGCAAGGTCAACGCCGGACAACTGTCCATCGAGATCAGGCCATCGATCACCGGGCTGTGCAGCCCCAATTCAAAGCTCGGACCTTTGCGCAGATAGGATAGATTTGATCGAATCCGAAACGCGTCTCCCCGAGAGATCGGCTGGGGGGTGATAACTTCGATCTCCGGCTGTTCTTCGGGCGTCAGCCCTGCATATCGATCGATGACTTCCCGCACACAGCGCACCTTGAACGACAATTCTTCGGCCACCGTCAGATGGCGCAGCTGACAACCGCGGCAGATCGAGTCTCGATCGCAGAGTGGATCTCGGCGCATCTTCGAGGGGCTCAGGATCTCGACTATATCTGCATAGAGCCTTCGCGATCGTTCCCGTTGCCCCGGCTGCAGCCGGATGATGACCTTTTCACCGGGAAGGGCTCCCGGAACTGATAACCAGCCGTCGCTGAGGCGAACAAATCCCTCCCCCGTAAAACCAAAATCATCGATAATGACTTCGCACTCGATTCGTTCTAGAATATCACCACGACTCAGGTCCGTCATAACTCCTCTTTCTCCGCCACTGACGGGTACGATCTGCAACCGCCTGTGCACATACCATACACATCCCGGCTGGCCTACCAACTCCGAGGCTTTTTTCGGTTGTCCTTGGCGGTTATTTTTGGCAACACCCTTAATCTTGTCCCATCCGTAACCTCTTGTTACCATCGCCAGAGCTGATCCTTTTACTACACCGACGGTTCGTTCATGTCTCTCATCAAAAAGTTCTCCTGCGGTGATGTCATCGACAACCGTTATCACCTTGATATCCGCA
>SKNI01000526.1 GCA_007120615.1 Myxococcales bacterium
AGTATAACCAACGTTTTTGCCGATGGCGAGTCTATGAATATGCCGAAAACAAAACAGGATCTGATAGCGATTCGCCGTCATCTCCACGCCCACCCGGAGTTGTCGCTGCAGGAATACGCCACGGCCGATTATGTGGAGGAGAAGCTCAAGGGCTTTGGGATCACTGATATCAAGAGAGTGGCAAAGACGGGCGTGGTGGCCCTGATAGAAGGAGCCAAAGATGGTCCGACCCGTGCGTACCGGGCCGATATCGACGCTCTTCCCATCGAAGAGAAGAGCGACGCCGACTATATCAGTACAGAAAAAGGTGTAATGCACGCCTGCGGTCACGACGTTCACACCACGGTGGGTCTGGGGGTGGCTCGTGAGATCTATCAGCGGCGCAAGGAATTGGCCGGCCGGGTAAAATTTATCTTTCAGCCCGCAGAAGAGGCCTCGCCGGAAGACGAGCCCATCGGGGCGGAGCAGATGGTTCAGGAAGGTGTTTTGGCCGATCCTGAGGTGGAATCCATCTTTGCGCTGCATTGTATGCCGGCATTGGAGGTGGGAAAGATCGGATTCACCGGCGGTCCGGTCTGGGCCGGCTCGGAGTTGGTGGAGATCGAGGTGGAGGGAAAGAAATCGCACGGTGCCTATCCTCACGAAGGGATCGACGCGGTGGCGGTGGCCGCTCAACTGGTGGTTTCTCTTCAGCAGGTCGTCTCCCGAACGGTAGACGCCCGGGACGCCTGTGTATTGACCATCGGGGAACTTCAGGCGGGAAATTCCTATAATATCATCGCCGATAGAGCGTCACTGACGGGGATCTTGCGGGGACTTTCGGAGCCGGCGATGAACGAGGCTCGCGCCGCCGCAAAGCGAATCGTGGAACACGTTCCCCGGGCATTTGGGGCCACAGCGACGGTGAAGTTTACGCCGGGCGCCCGCCTGACCCAAAATAATCTCGCCTTGGAGCAGGCAGCGGTCGCCGTGATCCGGGAGAAATTAGGCCCCACCCGGGTGACCGCCCACCCCCCGCAGTTGGGGGCGGAGGATTTCTCGGCATTTTCACGCCGGGTTCCCGGTTGTTATCTATTCCTGGGGGTGCGAAATGAGGACCGGGGCATCACCCACGCATTGCACACCCCTTCTTTTGACGTCGACGAAGATTGTATCGGGCTCGGCGTGGCAGCGATGACCGAAGTGCTGCTGGCGGACCTCATCGACCAGTGACGTTCTCGGCTCTCTCGATTGCACCATGGCCGGTCAGTGCGTATAACTCCCCTCGGTAACACCCAACCACTTCTGATAAGGAGCGATGATATGAAAGGCGGAATGAATAACCTGGTACGCCAGGCACAGCAGATGCAATCCAAGATCAGCCGGGTTCAGGAAGAGATCGGCAAAAAGACCATCGAAGCCTCCACCGGTGGTGGTGTGGTCACCGCCAAGGTCAACGGCAAGCAGGAATTGTTGGCCATCAAGATCAACCCCGAGGTCGTCGATCCGGAAGACGTGGAACTGCTCGAAGAGATGGTTCTGGGCGCGGTCAATCAGGCCATGGAAGCGGCCGGAGAGATGATGAACTCGGAGATCGAAAAGATCACCGGTGGACTCAATATCCCGGGACTCTTCTAGTCGATGAAATCCCGTGATCCGATCACCCGTCTGGTGAACGCCTTTCGGAAATTGCCGGGGATTGGCGAACGAACCGCCACGAGGCTTACGTTCTTTGTGCTCCACGAATCGGAGGAGCTATCTCAGGAGTTGGCCCAGGCGCTGATAGAAGTCAAAGAACAGGTAGGACTCTGCGATCGGTGCTGTAACCTGACCGATGGTACCCAGTGTTCGATCTGCGCCGATACCCGTCGGGATGGATCCGTGATCTGTGTGGTGGAGCGGACTCAGGATCTTCGAGCCATCGAGCGCACCGGAGATTTTCGGGGCCATTATCACGTGCTCCACGGCCTGATCAGTCCCCTCGATGGGATCGGCCCCGATGATATCCACCTTCGAGAGTTGATCCTTCGGCTTCAACAGGGGTCTGAGGACCAACAAATGGTAGAGGAAGTGATCGTGGCCACCAGTCCTTCGGTGGACGGGGAGGCCACGGCCCTGTATCTTCAACGACTGCTACAACCGATGGCGATCAAGGTCAGCCGGATCGCCTCGGGGGTTCCGATCGGCGGAGACCTTGAATATACCGATCGGGTTACTCTGGCGCGGGCTCTGGCCCAACGTCACGAGATGTAGCGGGCGTCGAAATAGAGATTGAGCAACTCTCCCAGCTCTTCGTTGCGCAGGGGGGGAGGCTGTGTTAGTTTTGTTTCAGCTTGACGGAAAACGGTCCTTTCGACCTTAACTCGTGGGGCAAACGAGGAGTCCCTCCATGGTCAGTTCCCAGATGGTGATTTATGAAGAGGAGCATGAGCAGCTGACGCTGATTTGTGAGCGTCTGGTTCGCGATGCCCTCGCCAAAGCCATCTTTATTGTGGATAAAGACGGTCAGCTGGTGACAGCGACCGGAGAAACCGCCGGAATCGATACGACCGGTCTGGCTTCTCTGGTGGCAGGGTCAACGGCTGCAACTGGTAGCCTTGCGCAAATGATCGGGGAAGAAGAATTTCCCGTTCATTTTCACGAGGGAAATAGCAAACATCTTCACGTCTCAGTGATCGGAGATACGCTGATTCTGGTGGTGATCTTTGACGAGCGCTCCAGCTTTGGTCTGGTGCAATTGCGAGTCAAGAGAGCCTATAAGAATATGCGTCAGATCATCGAGAATGTGGCGACGAAGGCAGCGGAAGGGAATCCCGATCTCGATCTCTTCGGTGAAATTACGGACGATGATATCGACAGTCTTTTCAATGATGCCTTTTGAATTCGGTCGGGGTGTAGTATTGGATGCGGTGAGTTTCCTGGAGACAGGTCTCATAGCAGGTGTTTCAACGGTAAAAGACCGTCGATGATGACGGCCTGAGAATTCTTTAAAAATTTGTGTGACATGCCAGCGCGTCGTGGTATAACGCACCAGGCATTTCGAAAAAAGCCTAGTCGACGGATGTCGACTTCGAGACTTCGAACCAGCTAACGCACCGTAACCCGGTCAATCATCGACTGTGGCGACGCCGCGCGGTACGAGAAGGTTTCTATGTCGTTCATCAATTACGCCCAGCGAGAAATCATTCTCAAAATTGTCTACTACGGGCCCGGGCTCTGTGGGAAGACGACCAATATCAAATTTATCTACTCGGGAACCAATCCCGACGCCCGGGGAAAGCTGGTCAGTCTGGAGACCAAACAGGAGCGAACGCTCTTCTTTGATTTCTTGCCGCTGAGCCTGCCGGCGATCCGGGGCTTTAAGACCCGACTGCACCTGTATTCGGTGCCTGGTCAGCTCTTTTATAGCGCCAGCCGTAAGTTGATCATGAAGGGAGCCGACGGGGTAGTCTTTGTCGCCGACTCTCAGAAAGCCCGTAAAGAGGCCAATATTATCTCCATGGAAGATCTCAAGGAGAACCTCGACGCCTACGGCTACGATATCGACAAGATCCCCTTTGTCATTCAATATAATAAGCGCGACCTTCCCACCAAGATGTCGGTGGAAGAGTTGCGAGCTGATCTCAATCCCGACGGAAAATATCCCGACTTTGAGGCCAGCGCCATCGCTCCCAACGGCCCGGGAGTCTTTGAGACGCTCAAAGCAGTGGTCAAACAGATTCTGGTGGAATTGAAGAAAACCAAATAGAGTTTTCTTCGCAGAAAATAGAGAGAGAGTAGAGGCGCTGACGATTGAGTCAGCGCCTTTTTTATGGGCCAGGGGAGCCTTATTGAAAAGTTGGAGAAGATAAAAAAGCTCGCTAAGTCCTCTCAGGTGTTGATGTTTATAGGAATGTGCTCAGAAGGAGTGCTGTTATCCTAACGGTCGGCTCCCAATACGCTGGAGGTCAAAGATGGGCATTGCCTCAGAAACGACTTATTTTCATATGGAGGTCTCGTCCTCGATCGACAGGATTGAGAGACACCTCTTTCGGGTGCGTCGTCTGCGCGAAGATCCAGCAGAGTTGGCGCACGAATTAAGCCAGGCCCTTCCCCGGGTTCACCGGCTTCAACAGAATCTGGAGACCTATTTTCGTCGAGAGCGAGAGGAGCTCTTTCCTCGGGTCCAGCGTATCTTCGGAGCGGAAGTGGAAGAGGTAGAAGAACTCTCTCGATACCAGGGAAAGATTCTTGGGGCCCTGAAGCAGTTTAGCGACGAATTATCCAGCTGCATCACCGCACGATCTCCCGGCCACCGGGTGCGGTTAGCCTATCTGGATCTCTTATTTGAAGAGTTCGCCCATTTATATGAAGGTCGTTGTCAGGTGGAGCGGGCATTTCATCAGACCTTCTCCACGATCCTCTACCCCGGCGGGTTATCCACCGAATGAGCCCCGAGGGGTGGATGATGCCGGCGGGCTGAGGTTGCAGGGGAGCCGATTTTTCTCCACTATGGGTGAAAGCACATTTTTCCCACGGAGAATATTATGTCTGACGATGAGCTTACCGCAGAAGAGCTTCGAAAACTGCGGCAGAAAGCCACCGTTAAGCTGGAGAAAGTGGGGGGTGAGAAGCGTGCCGAGGAGGTCCCGACAGTCTCTTATAAGCCCGATAAGGCCAGCATTGATGCGCTGGTAGCGGAGACCAAAGAACGCAAGAAGTTGGAGAGGGATCAGAATCACGATCAGACCGCGGTCTTGAGTCGGGACGACCTATTTCGAAACGCGGCCCGAGATCGGGCGGTGCAGCGAGGTAGAAAGTCTACGGTTCCCCTGGAGAGTGTGGTGACCAACCCGCTGCCCCGAAATCACCCCGACG
Source organism: Myxococcales bacterium (assembly GCA_007120615.1). GTDB lineage: Bacteria > Myxococcota_A > Bradymonadia > Bradymonadales > Bradymonadaceae > SKNI01. The sequence continues at coordinate 4,837 of SKNI01000526.1, forward strand.
AGACCAGCCCGATCTCGGCGGAGCAGATCGAGGCGGTGAGAAACGTGGAGCCCGCCCCGGATGAAGGCGATGCCCAGGAGGTGATAGCGACGGTGGAGACCGAGGCATATCGGCGGTATCCCGACTCTGGGGAGCTGGATGGCACCACCGAATTCGCCCGGTTTGAGGAGGAGCCGCAGGGCCTCGATAGCGTTGATTTTCCGGCGCGAATTACTCAGAATTTTCAGATCACCATTCCCGTACAACAGCTCGAGGAATTTGAATTGGAGCCCGGAGATATCGTGATCGTCACCCTTCGGAAAGTGCGGGGATGATAGCAGATCGCATCACTCGAGAGGTTCTCGGAATTGGCGTTTACCTCGCCAGAATCGAACCCCGCAGTCCGGCGGCCGCCCAGCGGCACCGAGCGTTGGGGGGCGCAGCACTGGTCCAAGACTCGACATTACAAGGGGAACTTCAGCGACTTCGAGCCCTGGACGAGGTGTTGACCAGCGTCCAGGTGGAGAACTTTGCTCTCTCGTTGGGGGCGCTTCCCGATCTAAAGAGATCCTTTCGTCGTCTCGATGCGGGGGAAGTTCTTAGAGACGGTGATCTCTTTGAGATCAAACGGTTTCTATTTCACGGTGCCAAAGTCTTGGAAATAGCCGGTGGTATCGATGAATTGCCGTCTGTGGAGTCTGAAACCTACCGGGTCCTGAGGGAATTGATGGATGCGATCCACCCGGAGGAGTCTCCAACCGCCCGTTTTGTGCTCTCCGATGAACTGGATACCGCTCTGGCCGATGCCCGCAAAGAACTGGCGAGCACCCGCCAAACCATCAGGCAACGCCGAGATGAATTAGAGGAGCAGATCCTCTCCCGATTAAACGGAAAATTCGATATTCACGGTCGGTTCCGGTCTGAGAAACCATCGGTGAGCGACGAATTACTGGTGGAGCGAGAGGGCCATCTGGAGCTACGTGACCAGCGACTTGAGCAACTCCGGGAAGCGCAAGGCAGGCAGTGTTCGCAGGTAGAGCGTCTGGAGACTGCTGTACGGCGACGACTTACGGAAGCGATCACGGCCCACCGCCGGGAGATAAATAGGGTGGCCGAGGCGTTGATTTCTTTTGATCTTCGGGTCGCTCGTGTGGAATTGCGTCGATCCTTCGATGGATGTTGGCCGAAGGTTGTAGAGGGGGCGAAGACCCCATTTGTGAGCATTGAGGAGGGGCGTGACTTTCTTCTGGTGGAGTCTCTTTCTGCAGTAGAGGTTCAATCAGTTGGCGTGCGACTCGAGCAACCGGCGACGGTAGTGTCGGGCCCCAATATGGGAGGAAAATCAGCACTCTTACGTCTGATCGGTATGGCCCAGTGGTGTGCTCAGATGGCATTGCCCGTGGCGGCCACATCGGTGGAGTGCACGGCGGTAGAGCGGGTTATTTATGTGGGCAGTGACCAGGGCTTAGAGTTGGAGAGCTCCGCAGCGCAAGTAGGACTGTCCTCTTTTGGCCGTGAAGTCCGGCGTTTTGTGGAGTTCTGGGAGGAGCAAGGTCCGCTTCTGTGGCTGCTCGATGAGCCGGCCCGCGGAACCCATCCCGAGGAAGGAGCTCGACTTGCCGAGCGGATTGTTGTCGAGCGGATGA
>SKNI01000217.1 GCA_007120615.1 Myxococcales bacterium
ACGGCAAAAAAGCCACTCCCGAGAGAGCTCCTGCAATCGCGCCGATCGTGATTCCGCGAAATAACGTCGGACGGCGAAGCCCCCCCGAGGAGGCCCCAAAGACCTCCAGGAGATGATTCTCCATCCGCTCCTTTTCCTGAAGGCGTCGCAACAAGGCCCCCAGCGCAAACAGCGCTCCCACAAGCCCCAGAACCACGACCACAAAAAAAATAAGGGCGATCCCATACCCGTCGCGAACCCACCGAAGAGCGCCGGCCTCCGGGGCGTCCACCCCGACGACGATATCGCGCATCTCCAATGCCTCCACCCGAGCCACAACCTCCACCTGGCCCGGTCGCCACATCTCGGGCTCCACAATCAGGGAAACGGGCATCATCGCCTCAGTAACTCCCATCGTTTTTATTTCTTCGGCTCCCAGTTGCTCCCGGAGCCGCAAAAGGGCCTGCGAAGCACTCTCGACCTCCACCGCTGAGACCCCGGTCCAATCGGCGATCTCCTCTCGAAGCGAATCGACTTCCTCCGCCCCAATGCCCGCCTCCAGATAGACCACCGGCACAAATCGCTCCCACCAGCTCTCCGAGGCCTCCTGAACCTGAAACGCGGCCGCCGCGACCGCCGCCGTCAACCACAATCCCGTCGCCAGCAGCGATATCATGGCCACCACGGTCAACCGATATTCACCAAAAATGGCCAGTGGTGATCTCAACATCGTTCCACCTCACCGGTGCGCGTTACATCACCGTCGCGCAGACGCCACACAATCGAGGACTGTCTGCGGCTCATCGCCCGCCGACCAAAAATCACCACCGTACTGCCTCGCTCCTGAACTCGCTCCAACCAGGAGAGTGCCATCCCTCGCACCGCCGGCTCCAGTTGTTCACAGATCCCGTCGACCACCACCAGCGAGGGAGATCCCACCGACGCCATCGCCAGTGCAACCAGCGCCCGATGCTGATCGCAGAGAGTGGACACCGGCACATCGCGCTCGGGCATCACCCCCAGAAACCCCAGCGCTTCCTCTGCCGCCTTTACCGCCCCCGCCGTATCTCCTCGAACGACCATGGGCAGCACCACATTTTCCACCGCCGTTCGACTCTCCAGAAGTACCGGGCTCTGCGGGCAACTCCCCACCTCCCGACGGACTTTGGCCAGTCCCCGACGGCCCAGACGGGAGATATTTCGACCGGCGATCACCAGCCGCCCCTCCACGGGACGACGTCTGAGGGTCAGCACCTCGAAGAGAGCGCTTTTGCCCACTCCCGAAGGTCCAACGATCTCGTTCCAGCTCCCCTTTTCCATTTGAAGACAAAGATCGCGCACCACCGGGTCGTCCCCGGCGCCGGCAGGTATCACCACGTCAAAAAATCCAATCATGAATGGTTCTTCGCCATACTCGTTTTAAGAGAGGAGGCACCGGTGTAGAGCTGGCGACGATTCGGGCCCTTCGAGAGGTCGAACTGACTACCTGGCCAAAAAGTCTTCCACCAGATCGGTCAATGAGAGATCTTCACCAGGCTCATCGCATCCCGGCCACGCCAGCACTCCCGTCGATGGGATCTCTACCAGCGCGTCGGCGGCTCCGTTTCGAGCCAGCCGGGCTTTTAATTTCGCCGTATCAAAACTTCCCGAGGACATCTCCGGCCGCTCTTCCATGACCATCGTGGCAGCGCCCACTGACTCTTCCTCCAGGCCATCGACCGCCTCACTGAGTGCCTGTCCAATCCCATCGCCGGGACCGGGGCCGTCCTGTCCCGCCGACGAGGAGCTTCGCTCTTTGAGGGTCGCCAGTTTATTCTTCAACTGCGACAGCCCCACGTGATTGCCGCCGGGATCCTCAAGGCCCTCCAGGTTTCCTTCTTCGATGGCCTGAGCCGCCTGTGGCACTCGATCTTGACCGGGCTGAAAAAGGTCCGGGTCCACATCCTTGACCTCTTCGGGAACCTGGTCCAGAGGTTCCAGCCCCACCATCTCGTCGTATTCGCCGGCCATCAGCTTTTTGAACAAGCTCTTATGGCTGGCTTTCATGATGGACTTAATTTTTTTGTCCCGAGGCTTACCCTCCAGACCCTCCACCAGCTCCGTATAATTTGTGATATTCGTATCCAGAATCGCGCCCCCTTGAAAGAGCTGGGTTTCGATGGTGTCGTCATTGACCCCTCGATCCTCGGTCTGAATATGAAACGTCTTTCCCCGGTATTCTACGTCGTTATTATATCCGATCAACATTGGGAAACTCCCACGAATTGGCCTGGCTGTGCAAAGTCACGGCGGACGAAAAACAACTTAACATACCCGCCCGGACAACGAAACGAAAACTCGTGCCTGTCCTCCCATCTCAACCGGGGTGTGAACAGACAACACTGGACGTCCCATCGGCTTCGGCTTATCGTCACCTTCGGTGTACTGCTGTTGACTGAGAGTGTGATTCATGAGCCAACCTTCATCCAGAACTGTACCCTCAGCCCGCCCCATCGGCATCTTCGACAGCGGGGTCGGGGGCCTGACCGTTATGAAAGCCCTTATCGAGCGACTTCCCACGGAGGATATGATCTATCTGGGGGATACGGCGCGGGTTCCCTACGGAAATCGGGGACCGGAGACGGTGCGAAGATACGCAACCAACGCCGCCGCTCTGCTGCGCTCTCACGATATCAAGGCCCTGGTCGTGGCCTGTAATACGGCCTCGGCCTACGCCCTGGAAGCTCTCCGCGACGGCCTGGACATCCCGGTATTCGGCGTCATTGCACCCGTCGCCCGACGAGCTGCTGAACTCACCGAGACCGACAAAATCGCGATTCTCGGCACTCGAGGCACCATCCAGAGCAACTCCTATCAGCGCTCCTTATTGAATCTTCGGTCCCAGATAGACGTCTATCCCGTAGCGTGCCCTCTTCTCGTTCCCCTGGCCGAAGAGGGATGGACCACCGGCTCGGTCACGGAGCAGGTCATCGAGCACTACCTCAGCCCCCTTTCGGGGACAGGCGTAGACACCATGATCCTCGGATGCACCCACTACCCCCTGATGCAACAGACCATCGCTGAGGTCGTGGAGCGCCTGCCTTTTGAGGTGGTCACCCTTGTGGACTCTGCCCGCACGACCTCTCAGGCCGTGGAAGAAGCCCTTCGGGAGAAATCGCTGTTGAGCGACGAGAATGCTGCCGGAGTGCACCGCTTTTTGCTCACCGATCTTCCCCAGGGGTTTATCGAAACCGCCGAGAGATTCTTCGGACGCTCCCTCGACGGTGCCTGTGAACACGTTGATATTACCGATTCCACATTCTCGCTTGTCGTACCCCCCACAGGATGAACCCATGGCATCACTACGCCGAATATTCGGATTCACCCTCGCCGTCCTGGTCACACTTATCGTCGGCGCCGCACCGGCCTACGCTCAAACCGTGGCGGGACTTCAATTTGAGTATTCCGAGGAAGTCTCCGAGGCTCTCCAGAATCAATTGACCGAAAGTCTTCAGCAATATTTCGACGAGTCCACCCGCTATGCCTGGGTCCCCACCGAGCGAGCGCGAGAGAACCTCGATCCGGTGGTGCGAGACTGCTTTACGGAGGACTGCCTTCGACGGGCCGGCCGAACCCTGGCCTCCGATGTGGGCCTCCGGGTCAAATTTGAGGTGGAGAGCCAGATTTATGAATGGACCGTGGACTTCTTCAGCCTCTATACCGGAGAAAACCTGGCTACCGAGCGAGGCACCTGTGATTTATGCGGCCGCTCCGAGGTCCTGGAACAATTCGGGGCCTCGATTCGGGGACCGCTGGCGGTGCTCGATCTCGATGAGCAACGCTCCCCTCCGTTGGACACCGGCCTAGACCCCGAGGCCGAGGGCAAGATCGAGGTCCGCATCACGGTCATTCCTCAGGATACCCGAATCTTTCTCGATGATACGCCGGTGGGAGAGGGCACGGTCGAGATTCCCCTGGATCCGGGCACCTACGAGCTACGATTCTCTCATGATACGCACCACGGATTGCGGGAGACGATCATCGTCTCCGAGAGTTCTCCGCCCCTCTTATTTCTTCGGGTTCACCTCAGTCGCGGCGCCGGAGCACCGGCCCCTGCCGCACCTCGCTCCGGTGGCATGGTGGACCGCCTGGAGCCGAATCGAAAGATTCTGGGTTGGACCGCCATTGGCGTCGGCGTGATGGTGACGGCCACCTCCTTTTTCGTCTCCAGTCTCCACGGACAGCCCAACTGCTCCGGTGGAACCTTCGCCCAATGTCCCGAGGTCTATAACACGGCCGCTCTGGGAACTTCGCTGACCATCTTGGGCTCCGCCAGCCTGGCAACCGGAGGACTTCTGTTGGCCTGGCACTGGTTGGCCGGATCGTCATCGTCGACGGGGCCTGCCGACCTGTCGGCTCTCACCGTGAGTCCCTCAGTTACTGACGAGTTTACCGGGCTGTCACTGCGCAGACGTTTCTGAGCCTGCAATGGGCTCAATTTTGATCTCCCAGTCGTTGTCCACCCACAGCACGTGGCGATCGGGAACCTCGACCCAGTTCTCATCATCGATGCGATTGGCCACCAGAAGAGCTCTGAATTTATCGTGGGTGATGCGCTTGGGCCGATGTCCCGCAAAGAGCGGCTTTTCTTTGGGCTCTTCGATCCCCTCGATGAGTCGGTAATGAAGGGGTTCTCCGATTCGACTGGCTGCCAGGCATCGATCGGAGACCGCCACCGCCACCAGAGTGCCCAGCTTTTCGCCGACCTGTCGACTCAACGCCTCCAGCTTCGACATCGTCTCCCCGAGCTTCTCAGCGTAGAGCCGGGGCCAGTCGTTTTTCGGGGTGATGGATAAACTGGACTCCACTTTTGTATAAAAGATGTGGAAGACCAACTCCGCCATTGATGCTCCCTGAATATTTCGGCGAACGTGATCGGGGACCGAGGCTCTCAGCGCATCGGAGGCCTCTTCCAACCCTTCACCGCCGCCGCACTGGGCGTATACCCAGTTGCGAAACCGATAGGGTTGCAATCGATTCGTTCCCGCTTTTCCCAGATCTTTGTGGCGAACATGTCCCACCAACGCCCTGGTGGGCACATCGCCTACCAGGGCTCGGATATCAACCTCTCCGGCTTTTCTCCTGGGATGTTTGCGCAACAACGACCGGCCTTCCTGCAACCAGCCGATGCCCATTCCCACCCGATCCTCGGGGAGAATCGCCTGAAGCGGCGCCCCTTCCTGCTTCATGACTTCTGCCGTCAGACTATCGTCGCTGCAAAGATATCCGAAAACCTGGGACATGGAGTTACTCCTCGTCGTACTACGGGTTATTGCGAGACTGCTTTCCTCTTATCTTCGATGACAAATTTCACGCCCTGTGAAATCATGTCCGAAAAAGGCCCAATCCTCTGTGGGTTACACCATGCAAATTTTGTTCCCAAAACATCAACTTCTTGTCTTCGGCCTCTTCACCATCATCATCTCCGGCTGTTATGCCCACGCCGGAAAGCCCTATCAGGCCGAGCAGAAAGAGTGGCTGGAACTGGCCGACGCCGCCTGCGTGCGAGGCGATCAGCGCGCCCATGACGCTCTGATGACCCGCGCTCTGGTTCCCGAGCAGGCCAGGAATTGCCCTCCGCCCGCTGAGAACTAATTATACCACGTACGACGACGAGCGCTAATTCCCGCCCACCGGTAACTTTAAATATAAGTCGAAACCAACTCTTCACAAAACGCTGCTCCCGCCGATCTTCTGACCGGGTCTCAGTGTCTACTCATTCTGCGGGGTCAACGCCCTCTGCTTCCTCCGGTTGTGCTTCCTCCGGTTGTGCTTCCTCCGGTTGTGCTTCCTCCGGCTCCGCTTCCACCGGCTCCGCTTCCCCTGGAGTTGGCTCTTCTATGCCCTCTTGCCCCTGGTCTACGTCCACCGGACCTTCCATATCGAGGGCGAACGTCGTACCGAGCTGGCGAGCTGACCAGTTGGGGGCCTCTTCAATCGCCACAACCCCTCCCAGCCAACCGGTGACGGCGGCGTGGGTCGTAACGATACCGGCGTCCGGCGCCCACCCGAAGACCTCCGCCACCGCCGAGGTGGTCCAGTGTCCGTAATGGGCCATATTCTGCCCCGCCGTATTGGGCATCGGCGCGATCAGCGCTACCGTCAGCAGCAGCGATGAACCCAGAAGCCAGGGACGATAGGTGCCGCGGCGGGCCACCTTCTTCAATACCGCCGGCGTCCCGAATACAAACATCGTCGACACCAGGGCTATCAGCCACCCCGCTGATACCCAATTGCCCAGAAATGCCCCCAGCACCCACCACAGAATGATGGCCGGCAAAAACCACAGGGTATTCTGGGCCAAAAACATCGCTGCCCGTTTGCCCCTGGACGCTTCGCCGTCCGCTCCGCTCTTCGGAGCTTTCTCTTTTTTTGCTCCTTTCTTCTTTTTCTTCTTCTCGGCCTTCTTCTTTTTCTTATCTTTCTTCTTTTCTTC
>SKNI01000535.1 GCA_007120615.1 Myxococcales bacterium
AAATAAAAACCCCGACCGCTGCAGCAGTCGGGGTTTTATTTGTCATTTAATCTGCATGCCGCTCACGCGACAGGGAGATCAAAGTTCTATGACGTTCGCTGCACTGAGGCCGCGCTCGTTTTCTTCGACTTCAAATTCGACGGCCACATCATCGGCGATCGTCTTGAAGCCCGGCTTGTTGATTGCACTGAAATGGAGGAAGACATCGTCGCCACCATCATCGCGAGCGATGAATCCGTAGCCTTTATCTTCGTTGAACCATTTGACGCGACCTGTGATACGTTGAGACATAATTCCTCTTCAATCTTTCTATGAAACGTACGTTCGATAGACGCTTGAACCGTTACCAGAACCAGACACCTACCGTCGGAGACTCGCCAATCGAGCCCCCTGGGTTTTCCGATGTGCTTCAGTGACTCTTGTTGCCTGAAACCCACCCTCATCGGTCAAGGGCCCTCTGTTGCCAGAGGATTTTTTTGACGGTCTGTCCTACGCCACCTAAAGCACAAAACAAATTCGCTATCGTGTTACGCATGGGCACTGCCGTCGAGACCCATCCATACCGAGTCTCCTGTAAAAAAACAACAGCACATTCCAAATATTCCCAAGTTTTTTTCTCGATCTGCGGCCCAATTCCCGGCGGACTATTTTCTATTGCCCATCGATCGACCTTCTATAACCCCGAATCCGGAGATTGAAAAAAAATGTTCTCCAGAGAGGCATTTCTCGCCCCTCCAATGACGATCGCCGCGGCCCGGATCGAAAATCAATCGAATCTGTGGGAGTTGATCACTTCTTCTTTTTTTGGTGTTGGAAATGAAGCACCGAACGAGGATCCTCTTGCAGTTCCTCATCGAGACGCCGCATAAAATCATCCTCCACCCCCAGGGTGGTCTTCAACTCCGGAAAGGTATAATGAACGCTGCCTCCGGTCTCCACATGGGAGTAGGCAAACCCGCTGATCTCGAGCTGACTGAGGACATCCTGAGCCCCGGTGAGACCGAGGCGCGAATTCATCGCCAGGGTAGAGGCGGTCAACTCCCCGTTGTTTTGCTGCGCCAGATAGAGCACCAGGCGCTCCATGGTGGCGTCCACCTGCACCGAGCGCTCTCGGGGCTGTCGAAGCCCCATATATAGAAAGAGAATCGCCGGCAACAAGACCATGGTCACCGCGATCAACAGCCCCAATAAGAGCCCCCCTCCCCCGAAAAAGATCTGATGAATCAACAGGATCACCAGCGGTAATGAGCCAAACGCCATCAGGCCTCCCAACCAGGCCATAAATTTTTGCCCGATAGTGCGCTCGCTCATAAGCCGGGTCGTCTCCTTCGATATAATCCGTCACCAAATCAGTCGATAAAATCAAGGGCGTGGCGACGGCGCCCGTCCTCCGGGGGGCCGCTGTGCTCGTGTTCACAGGCCACGCACCGCTGAGCCCAGGGCATCAACCGAAGGCGGCCTACCGGGATCCACTCATCGCAATCGAGGCAGCGGCCGTATTCTTCGGGCTCCACCTCCATACGCCGAAGGGTCGCCTCAATGCCAGCCAATTCCTGAGCCCGCACCCGATTGCGCCGCGACAAAATCACCTGATTCATCTCATTGAGGGGTTGTTCGTCCTCGTCGGCCTGACCCACCGGGTCGTTGCGATTGGGACCGGGCTTGAAATCGCCCTGGGCCAGCAGCTCTCGCTTTCGCTGCAATAGATGCTCCCTGAGTTCTTCTCTCTGCGCGTCGTTCACCGTGGTCTCGTCTCTTGGTTGCCAGAATCAAAACTATAGCCCAACCGATGGGCTCTCACCAATCATCTCGGGTGGGAGGCTTACGGAGCTCTTTTTTCTTCCCCCGCCGACGCTTCTTCTGAAGCCTTCGGCGTCGGGCCGATCGGGACGGTTTGGTGGCCACCCGGCGCTTTTTTTTCTGCAACGCTTTCTGGACCTGTTTGGCCATCCGCTGGCGGGCGATCTGGCGATTTCGGTGCTGACTGCGGGTATCGGCGACGCTGACCTGCAATATGCCGTCGTCGGTCAGATTGCGCTTGAGGCGCTTTCGCACCCGGCGTTTTTGATCGCCGTCCAGTACCGAGGAGTTCTCCATCGACCAGTGCAAAATGACCCGGGTGCTCGACGTATTGGCGTGCTGTCCACCAGGACCGCCGGAGCGGGTGGCCGTAAACCACAGCTCCCACCCTGGAATGACGAGATTGGGCCGTATTTCGAGATCTTCTTCGCTCATCGAAAAACCCGCTGCTTCTCCTCAAGCCATTTCACTCGCCGGTCGAGATCTCTGCGGCCCCGCGCTTCGAAGGAGGACGCCGAATGGCTTTCCACAACAGGGTAAATCCCAGAAATAGCCCCAGAAGACCCAGGGCTACGATTCCGAACATTCCGCTGGAGTCATCCACTCCGGTGACGTAGCCCCCGCCTATAAAAAAGAGCAGACAGGGGGCCGAGGCCACAAAGATCATAAATCCGGCAAGCCCCATCACGATCCGCGGCGCATCTGGCGAGATCGGCGCGTTCTTCGGGGCACTTTCTTTGGTAGATTGACTCATCGCCTTACTTCTTAGCTTTTTCCTCAACTACCTTTCGGGAGTTGGTGACCGTGTCGATGAGCCCGTACTCCACGGCCTCCGGAGCGCTCATATAATAGTCTCGGTCCGTATCCTTCTCGATCCGATCCAGGGGCTGACCGGTATGATCGACCAGGATCTGATTGAGCCGCTCTCGCAGGCGCAGAATCTCCTGGGCCTGAATCTGGATATCGGAGGCCTGTCCACCCATCCCGCCGCGCATCAGGGGCTGGTGAATCAGGATCCGGGAATGGGGAAGGGCAAATCGATGCCCTTCCTCTCCGGCGGCCAACAGAAGCGCGCCCATCGAAGCGGCCTGCCCCATGCAAAGCGTGGAGACCCGGGGCCGGATATAGCCCATGGTGTCATAAATCGCCAATCCCGCCGTCACGCTTCCTCCGGGGGAGTTGATATAGAGGCTGATGTCCTTTTCGGGATCCTCGCTCTCCAGATAAAGGAGTTGAGCGATGATGCTATTGGACACCTGATCGGTGACCGGAGTGCCCAGAAAGACGATCCGATCTTTTAGGAGGCGGCTGAAGATGTCCCAGCCCCGCTCTCCGCGGTGAGTTTGTTCGACGACCGAGGGGATAAAGCCCATGAGTTTTCCTGGTAGGTCAAAGTGAGATCAATCCTGCACTATCTAGATGGTATCCAATTTGTTGGACCTAATGTGGCCACGAGGCACCAAAAAATCAACCGGCGAAATCGCTATTTTAGTTCCTCGCTCTCCGGTTGCTGTAAATCTAATGCTCGGCCATCGCTCTGAGAATTCGGCCCACGTCTTCTTTGACCGGCAAGAGACCGGACTGGGGCGGACCCACGCAGGAGGGACAGCCGGCCTCACAACGACAGCCGCCCAATAATTCTTCGGCCCGGGCCACAAATTCCTCATGCTCATCGAAGAGCCCTTCCCCAAAGCCCACCCCTCCCGGGTAGCGATCGTAGAGAAAGATATGGGGATCGTAGATGGCGGGGGCGATCTTGTGGGCGTCGGGATCGTTGGCCACGCCGTCGCTGTCGCGTACCGTTAACCCGTCAAACCCCTCGCTCCACCACTGGTCGTGGTGCACCGAACCGATGCAGAGCTCCAGATCCCGGGGGTCGCACATCATCTTCAAGCTGGCCGCCGTCAACAATACCGAGCCCAGCCCCTGCACCAGCCGGGCCCAGCGGTCGGGGTCGGCATCAAAGTTTTTGTCGATATCGGCAAAATTGCTCGCTCGGAGATGGACCCAGTAGGCCATCGTATGAAGGTCGAGCTCCGGAAGATTGAGCTCCCCGTAGCCCACATTTTCGCCGGTGCCGAATTTGATCTTCTTATAGCCCACGAAATGCCGGGTGACCCGGACCTCCCCAAACCCTATCTCAGTGCGGGTTGGGGCTCGCTCCTTGAAGACGTCCAATTTATGGACCCCGGCGTAATGCATGGCGGTGGTATAATAGCCGTCGTCGCTCTTTCGCACATAGGCCCGGCGCTCGTCGTAGTCGAGGCGCTCCACTCGAAAGGGCTCCCCGCTGATCTGGTAGACGGCGTTGGGATAAAGGGTCAGATGAGCGCTCTCAAAGTCGACCTCCGCCACCACATTGGGCTCTTTTGCGGTGGTGTCGATGACCACGAAATTCTCCTCCGCCAGACTCCTCAAACTTACCTGGGTCGCCGGATAGGTCCGGGTGATCCACTTCCAGCGATCTCCCCGGCGCTGCAAAACCTTCATATACTCCGCCAGAAACCCGAGGGCCTCCGAGGTCTGGGCCGCCGTCAGCGCTCCGTAGGCCTCCCCTTCGGTCCACTCTAGCTCATAACAGGCACACTTTAGGTGCTCTACGGCGATCAATAAATTGGCCGGGTCGATCCGGGCCGCCTCCGGAGAGCGCCCCAGAAAATACTCCGGATTATTGATGATGAATTGATCGATGGGGCTATCCCCGGCCACCACCACCGCAAGACTTATCCCGCCGCCTCGGCCGGCCCGCCCAAGCTGCTGCCAGGTCGAGGCGATGGTCCCCGGATAGCCCGCCATAATACAGACGTCGAGACTTCCGATGTCGATCCCGAGCTCCAGGGCGTTGGTCGAGATCACCCCCCGGAGCTGTCCTGTACGCAGGCCGTTTTCAATTGATCGTCGAAGTTTCGGCAGATACCCGCCCCGGTAGCTGGCCACCTTATCGGCCAGCCCGGAGTGGTTTCGATCCCTTTCAAAACGGCGCTTGAGCCGGTTGACCAGTACCTCCACGGACTGGCGACTTCTGGCAAATACGATCGTCCCACAATCTCGTTTGATCGACTCATGGGCCACCCCACAGGCCACCGACAGAGGACTCTTTCTTCGCATCTGCTCGGCGTTTACGATCGGGGGATTTACAAAACAGACGTAGCGCTCCGAGGAGGGAGCCCCGTTATTGTCGACCAGCTCAAAAGTCTGGCCCGTCAGCCCCCGGGCCAGCTCCTTCGGGTTGGCGATGGTGGCGCTGGTGGCCACAAAGGTGGGATCGGTCCCGTAATGACGACAGATCCGCTGCAGCCGCCACAATACATTGGCCACGTGACTCCCGAAGACCCCGCGGTAGGTGTGCAATTCATCGACCACGATATAGCGAAGCCCCCGGAAAAAGGCCGCCCACTTGTCGTGATGGGGCAACAGGGCGGCGTGAAGCATATCGGGATTGGTCACCACCAGGCGCCCGTGACGGCGCACCCGTCGGCGAACATCTGGCGGGGTATCGCCGTCGTAGACCTGAGCCTCCCAGGTCGTATCGGCCCCGGGCACCTCCCCGATGAGCTCGTTGAGTTCGGCGGTCTGATCCTGGCTCAACGCCTTGGTGGGAAAGAGATAAAGGGCGCTATGGCCGTCAAATAAGCTCTGCAGGACCGGCAGATTATAACAGAGGCTCTTGCCGCTGGCCGTGGGCGTGACCACCACCGAATGGCGACCCTGAAGAGCGTGCTCCACGGCCTCTACCTGATGGGTGTAGAGCCTGGAGAATCCCCGTCGTTGAAGCATCTCCACCAGCCGCCCATCGAGCTCCGACGGCAGCTCGCCGTAGCGAGCCTGCCTGGGCGGGACATGCTCCATGGCGGTGAGATGCTTTCCGATTCCCCGGCCCGACTTCCAGGAGCTGATAAGAGCCCGCAACTCGCTCTGTCCCCGTCTGTCTGCGATCTCAGTCATGGCTATTTCTTCTTAGGCCGAAAGGCCACCACTACGTCCGGGTCGGTGTCCACAACGGGGCCCTCCATCAACTCGATGCAATAGGGAATGGAGGCAAATAACTCATCGAGGATCTCCGCTATCGACCGGGGGCTGCCTGGAAGATTGACCACCAGGGACTGTCCCCGCAGCGCCCCGACCTGACGAGATAAAATGGCGGTGGGCACATATTGAAGGCTGATCTGGCGCATTCGCTCCCCGAATCCCGGCATCTCTCGGTCGCAGACCGCAAGGGTCGCCTCCGGGGTCACATCCCGCCTGGCCGGGCCGGTCCCTCCGGTGGTCAACACCAGGTGGGCACTCGCCACATCGACCAACTCGGTTATCGCCGCCCCGATCTCATCGAATTCATCGGCCACCAGCCGGCTCTCCACCTCAAAAGGCGTCACCAGCGCCCTTTTGAGCCAGGCCTCGATGGCCGGCCCGCTTTTGTCCTCATATTCTCCGCGGCTGGCCCGGTCGCTCACCGTCACCACCCCGACCTTCAAGATCTCTTCGCTCACCTGCTCTCCTCTTTCTCAGCGTCAATTCATGTAATTCTGGCCCATCACAAACGCTGAACAGAATAGCAGATCATTTTGCAATTCCGAAAGCCGCCTTTAGCTCCTCGACGATCTTAAAATATTGATCCCGGGAGAATTTCTGATTGAGGATAAGAAAT
>SKNI01000216.1 GCA_007120615.1 Myxococcales bacterium
AAGATCTGACGACCCACTTCATCGGAGAGAAAGACCGAGCGGATCAGCGCCCGCTTGAGATCTTCGTTGATGGCGTCGGGATGCTCCAGAGCCAACTCCCCGACCATATTACAGGCATGGGAATGCATCGAGATTTTGTGGTTATCGACGTCCAGAGCCAGCACTTCAATGGCAACGTCGACGACACTGGGGTCGGGCATCTCAGCCAGTCCTCGCAGAATTCCATCGCGTCGTTCATCATTTCCGGTGGACCCAAACGCCTCCAACATCGCCGGGATGGACTCTCGACTCTGAATCCGTCCCAGGACCTCGCCGGCGTGCTCGGCATTGCCGGTCTGATCGGTTTTCATCTCTTCGAGATAGGCACTGACCGCCCCGGGCTCGCGCCATTGCATCAGATGACGCATTACGTCGTCTCGCAATTCCACATCTTCCAGATAGATCTTGGCCAGCGGTTCTGCGATTTCATGGCGACGGTCTTCCGGGAAGTTGCGCAGAGTTCCTACGGCTTCGCGTTTCTGACGATTATCGCCCTCTTCTAACATCTGGGCGACGTAATCGGGATTTTCCCAGTCCGGCTTCTCACATCCCAATGTCAACGCCATTGCTGCGGCGGCCATCAGCGCCGTCCAATATGGGACGCGCCCTTTCTTCTCGAGCTGTGCTGTCATGGTTTTTCCTCCGTAGAAATCTAGGTTCTCAGAATTTATGCGTCCCTTACAATTCCAATATAGGGAAGGTGTCTGGAGAATTCTGCGTCATCCAGACCGTAGCCGATCACAAACTCATCGGGAATCTCAAATCCGACGTAGTTCATCGGCACATCAACCTTCGTATTGGCTGGTTTGTGTAACAGTGTACACACTGCAAGCGATTGAGGCATCCGCGTTTGTAAGTTTTCCAGCAAATATTTCATCGTCAGGCCCGTATCGACGATATCCTCCACTACGATGACGTGGCGTCCCTTGATGGGAATCGACAGATCGGAGGTCATTCGGACCACCCCGCTGGATTCGGTTCGGCTTCCGTAGCTGGAGAGTCCCAGAAAATCGATGGATACATCGAGCTCGATATGGCGAACCAGATCGGCGAGGAACACAAATGCGCCCTTGAGCACACCGATCACATGGACCTCTTCGCCTTCGAAATCACGGGTGATCTGTTCTCCCAACTCTCGACAGCGCTGACGAATTTTTTCTTCGTCTAGGAGAACGTCTAATTTTTCCGTACGATGACTCTTCATGACTGCCTCTTTAAGTGGTGTGCGACGACGGGTTGGACGATGAATACCCTGTGCGGAAACAACGACGGCATCGGGCTTCATATTGGTCGGCCGTTCCCACCAGGACCTGCTGAGGGTCTTCGGCGAGTCGGTAACTGCGATGAGCGGGATTTCCGCATCGCACGCAGATGGCCATTAATTTCGTGATATATTCGGCGACCGACAGAAATCGGGGCATCGATCCGAAGGGTTCACCCTTATAATCCTGGTCGAGCCCGGCGACGACAACACGGCGTCCGGAGTCGGCCATCTCTTCACAAAACTCCACCACCGGTCCCGTGAAAAATTGGACCTCGTCGATTCCGATCACCTCTACCTGGGGAGAGAGCGCTCTTCGAAGCTCTTCAAGACTGGCAACCGCGACGCTGGGAAGCATCACCTGGCTGTGACTAACCAGGGAATCCGCTTCGTATCGGTCGTCGATATCAGGCTTGAAGATCTGGACGTTTTGGCGCGCATAGGAGGCGCGCTTGAGGCGACGGATCAATTCTTCGGTCTTGCCGGAGAACATCGGTCCGCAGATGACCTCGATCCACCCGACATCACGAGGTTGCAGTATCATGGAGGCGCCGAATCGTGCGGGCTTGAGTTTGAGGCTAGAACGCTTCTGACGCCCTCATCCATAACTGCCTTCGCGTATTGGTGCAAGGCTCGCGGTGGATCTGATCGCCGTGAAATCCCGGCCCATTTGTGAGGATTTTAATACGAGGCAACGGTTATCGGGCTACCAGAATTGATGGCTTAGAGGTCAAATTCATCGGCAAAAAAACCACCGAGATCAATGGCGAGCCCCATGGCCCCTCGCAGGGTAACCTTTTTGGCCGCAGCCACCGGATCGATCCTTCCGTGAGCCAGATCATCGAGAAGCGACCAGGTGACGGTAAGACTCGCCCGCGGCGCCCGGGGAGGATCGGTATAATCGTTTAAGATCACTTCGAATATAAGGGGTGGTCCATCGGGAAGTTCGGTGATCTCGATCTCTAAGACCCCGTCAAAACGCTCAAAACCGTCCTTGATCGCGGAAGTGAGTTCTACTCGTCCCTCATAACGCTCGATCTGTTCGTCGGCGGGCTCTACCAACCGGGAAGTCAACTCCATGGCTCGTTGCCAGTCGGAGGCTTTGCCGCGAGCGGTAGCCTGAGGGAAATCGATCATCTCTCCGGACTCCCCGTGGGATTCTTCGAGCCCCAGCAGAAGCGTATAGCGTTCGTCGGTATCGGAGAAATAAATACTGAATAGCAACGACGTCGAGGAAAATTGACGAAATTGCTCCAGTCGAGCCTGGTGAATGGCCGGGATCTGGGCACAGATCACCTCGCCGGGTTCCAGATCGGGATCGAAGACCTCACTCCACTTCATGCACTATTCCTTGTCGTTCTGGTGACGATTGATGGAAACCGTGGACCATAATAGCACACAGGTTACGACCATAGAGACACCGTTTCCAGCCAAAACTACGGACTCGGCGCAGCCAGTAGTGAGCAGCGTGAGTGCGATCAATATCAGGGGCCTAGTCATTTTCATCAGCCAATCTCCTTGAGATGGTGGAACTATAATTTCTATCGATCTCGCCATTGTCCTTCGAATACCGACTTAGCTTCGCCGGTCATCCATACCGTTTGTTCACGTCGCTCAATGATAAGGGGGCCGCCGGGCAAGTGAATCGACAGCGGTTGCTCCGGCGAAGCCCTTTTCGTATCCCAGGCCGCAGCGGCGACTGCGCAGGCACCGGTGCCGCAAGCGCGCGTTCTGCCCACACCGCGCTCATAGACCACCACCTCAAACCCGCCATCGCTGGCCACGGCAAATTCGAGATTAACGCCGTCTACAAATAAGGGGTGGTCGTCGTTGGCCTGGCGCCCCGCTTCGTCAATCGTCTCGATATCGGGACGCTCAAAGATAACGGCGTGAGGATTACCGGCGTCCACAAAATGATAGGAGAATAAACGCTCCCCCACTTCCAAAGTAGCCGGGTTCTTCTGGACATGAACCTCGCCCATATCCACAGCGACCTGCCAGGTATCTTCAAAACGACCTTGAATCTCACATCGCCGAGGCCCGGCATCACTGTGGACCACCAATTCATCACCCACACCCCAGATTTGCTGCGCATAGGCGGCCACGCAACGAACCCCGTTTCCGCACATCTCGGGACGGCTTCCATCCTGGTTAAAGATCACCATCTGCACCGTTGGAAGCGGCTCCGACGATAAGAGCGTAACCACGAGAACACCGTCTGCACCCACCCCGCGATTTCGATCGCAGAGGGCGCGGACCTGGTCCAGCGACGGCTGAACTTCCTCGCCGTCCACCAGGATAAAGTCATTGCCCAGGCCATGGAATTTATGAAAGGTCAGCATCTTCAATTCCCGCAAAAACCGTGGGGGTCCTCATCTCGATCATACACGGGAAGCCAACCCGAAAAGTTGTTCTCTTTTCTCAGGGGCCATTTCAATGAAGTCATAGGCCATCCCGGGGACAAAATCGCTGGGACTTTCCACCGCCGTATCCAGTGGCTGGGTCTCCACTCGTACTACCTGAGCTCGGACCGAGAAGATCTGTTTGCCATCGGGGCAGCGGAAGATCAGATTGTGAATCTCTCCGACTTCAAAGAGAAAGTCAGATCGCAGAAACATTCCTGCAGGACTAAAATCAAGGCTGTCCACCGGCACTTCCCAGCCATCGGCGTCCTGTATCAGAACCTGTACCGAGAAATCTTTGCGCGGGTATCGGCGTAATCCGGCGAAGCTGAGGCGGGAACTTGGTTTGCGACGGATGCGTCCTTGCATTCCTTTCATTTTGTCCTCCTTGGACGAATTGGTGCGCCCTTCTACGTTGAGGGTGCGGATTGACTCCCACCCACCGTACCCCACCGTGGAAGACGGTCAACTTTTTCCCTCCTCTCTTGCTCGGCGTTCATCTTTTCAATCGCTGACTTCACTGTTGAGCAGAAAACTCTCCATCGATCCGCCCTCAAATAGGTTCTCTACGATGTCCTCGAAACTCTGAACCACTTCCGCCCTTCTGAGATTACCCGACGCGGTTAACATCTGATTCTGAGTCGACAGAAAAATCGGAAGCACCGCAATTTTACGAATATGCTCATAGGTTGAGCGCTCATTATTCACCCGGTCGATATGACTCCTTAACTCCTGACTGACTCGGGGGTCGGTGGTCAACTGGCGAATCGGTCTGTCCCCGTTGATCTCATTTTGATCAACGAATTGGAGCAATCCATCGGGATCCACAGCCACCAGGGCTCCAAGGTAGGGTCGGCCTTCGCCCAGGACAATCGCATGCGCGATGAGAGGGTGGTCACATAACGCCCGCTCCAGCGGAGCCGCAACGATATGTTTTCCCGTCGAGGTGACGATGAGGTCACGTTTGCGATCGGTGAGAAATAAATATCCTCGGGCATCAAAAATACCGATATCCCCGGTGTGAAACCATCCATCTTTATCGACGGCCCGGGGCATCTGGTCTTGTCGATCCTCATCCTCGCCCAGATAGCCCTTCATCACCGTGTCACCACGAACCAGAATCTCGCCATCTTCGGCGATCGTCACATCGATACCGGGCAGCAGGCGGCCCACGCTTCCCAGTCGGAAATCATCAGGCATATTACAGGAGACGACCCCAGAGGTCTCTGTCAGACCATAGCCTTCCAGGAGCAACACCCCGGCGGCAAAGAAAAACTCCGCAGTCTCCTTGGCCAGCGGCGCTCCCCCGGAAAGCAAGAAACGCATTCGCCCACCGAGCCATTGGCGAACGTCTTCCAGAAGAAGCCGGGAGAAGATTCGATGTTCCCACCGCAAGAATACCCCGACCCGGTTTCCCCCCTGAGTGCGCCGGCTGACGGTCTTTCCCACTTCCAGGGCGGCGGGCAATAAACGGGCCCGCATGCCCCGTTGCTGAATCCGATCGACGATCTCCTGGTGGAGTCTCTCATATACACGGGGCACGCTGGCGAGGAGTGTCGGCTGGATCTCGGCGAGATCGTCGACCAGGCGCCCCGGTCCCCGTCCAAATACCGAGAGCATTCCGTAGCCCACAGCCGCAAGATAGAGCACTCGTGAGAAGATATGAGCCAGCGGCAAAAAGAGTAGCTGCACGTCATCGCGGGAGAAGAGCTGCAATGCTGATAATGCCTCCACCTGAGCCCCAAGATTGGAATGCGTCAGAATCACCCCCCGGGGATCACCGCTGACGCCCGCCGTATACAAGATGGTTGCCGTGGTATCACCGGCAATTTCGCGACGACGCCGGGCCACAAAACGAGGATCTTCGGAGAGCGCCGATCGCCCTCGAGCGCCGGTCGCGTCCAGGGAAAGCACTTCGATGTCCGCCGGCAACGCCATGGAGCGGATCCGCAAGAAGTCGCCCCCTCCCCGTTGGGACTCGATCAGAACGTCTTGATCCAGATAGATGATATGGGTCAGTGAAGGTGTGGAATCCTGAATCTCCAGCAGTTTTCCCAGCTGCACCGGATCTTCGACGATGATCATGGTGGTCTGGTTTTCGGCCAGAACCTTGGCCAGTTGTCGGGGGGCGGTGGCGGCATGAAGTGGAATGCTGATCGCACCGGCCATCGCGATAGCCATGTCCGCGATCACCCACTCCATTCGGGTAGACGCGAGCACACAGATCGTGTCCCCCGGGGCCAGACCGCACTCCATCAGCCCGGCGGCCACCCGCTCGGAAAGATCCCACCATTCTGTCCAGGTAAAGTCCTCCCAGATTCCATCATGAAATCTCCGTAACGCCGGGCGGACGCTGGAGCGATGAACCTGTTCTTCAAATAATTCGACGACCGTCTGGGACATAGGCGCTCCGCAATACGGAAGTCAGGAGTGCAAATCAAACACCGGTATTACGCATCACGAGAAAGGCCCGGGAACTGAAATAACGATCATTCAGCAATCCCGGACCCGTCTCCCTCATCGAGCCATCACTCCGAATCACCCGGGGCTTCCGGGGGCACTTCGACCAGGTCTCCCTCATCATTATACTCCCGCGGAGCACTGGAGAAGGAGAAGATCGGGGGGGTATCTCTCAATGCGACGCCTTCAACAGCAACTTTTAGTCGTTCCATTCGACGGGAGATACCATCGGTTCGTTGCTGGAGGTCG
>SKNI01000319.1 GCA_007120615.1 Myxococcales bacterium
CGAAGCTCGTTTCGTCGACAATCGGAACCTCGATGGTCTTGGAATGACCGGGAGTGGCGAAGGAAAGTTGCACAAGAGCCGGTTCCCCATCGAAGGTGATTGCCACATCTGCACTCGTCTCTCCGGCCGCCAGATTCACGTCCGGAACCGCAGCGGAGAGGCTATTGGTCGGGTCGGCAGTGGTCGATAAGACGAGGCCGCCGGAAGGAGCGGGAAGGTCGAGTTGCACCGAAAAGGTCAGGGTCTGACCCACAATCCCGCCGTGGCAGCCGTCGACAGCGTTGACCTGGCGAGGGGTGTTATCATCGAAGGTGCGGACCAAACCGGTGACGACCTCGTTGCCCAGGGATGCTTCGATGACGATGGGCTCGGCACGGGCTTCCAGGGCAGTAAGGGAGATCTCGGCGCTACTCTCACCGGCAGCGATGATTACCTCACCAGGTCCGTCGACGGCGTCAGAGTCCGAATAAGAAAGCTCGATGGTCATCGATTGTTCTGCCAGGTCGAAAAGCTCGACGCTCATCATTCCTGTCTCGGAGACCTCCAGTTCAAGAGACTCGGGAGAGAAATTCGCCAGAACTCCCGTGGGCTTCGCCGTCCAGGAGAGGTTGTCGATGGCGATTTGACGACCGGCGATGGAGCGGACTTCGAGGTCGAATTCACCGGCAATATCGAGATCTTCGACGATAAATTCAAAGACTTGTCCGGCGTCATCGGCGCTACTGCCGAAGGGTTCGGATGTGCCCCGACTCTCGCCATTGATAAAGAGCTCGACCTGTCGAGGACCGGATCCGGTGAACGACTGTTTCATATCGAGAGAGAATGCAGAGATTCCTCCGGCTATATTTTCGGCCCGAATGAATCGAGGATCATGGCTGCTGGTCCCGAAGGTGAGTGTGGTCCCGTCGATAACCGCCGAGTCTCCGTTGCCACCTTCCTCGGTGTTATTGGTCCGGGCTCCAGAGTATTCCCACTCAAAGCCGGCGTCGCCCACGAAGGTTCCTGCTACATAGGAGGATCCCGAGAGGCTCAGGTTGTCGAAGGTTTCCACGAAGGCGGCCAGATTCACGTCAAATTCGTAGGTAAGTGTGGTAGCGCCGACGGTGGCCTGGGCTTCAAAGGAGCCGATATCGGTACCCAGTTGAATCACGATTTCTACGACCTGTTCACCTGTGTCGAACTGGAATTCCGTGGTGTAAAGGGCGTCAAGCGGGGGCTCGATCACAAAATTCAGATCCAGGGGGGCGTCGGCAGGAACGTTCAGCGACGCTTCAAGGGTTAAGGTGGAACCCGCCAGAAATTGAGTTTCCTCGCCGGTGAGGCTCTCCAGGAATCGGGGAGTATCACTGTCAAAGGTCTGCACATGGGCGAAGATATCGTCTCCATCGCCGTCGAGGGAGGCCCGAACTTCGATGGGGTCATCCTCAGTAGAGAGTGCTTCGAGTTCGACGGTGGCTGAATTCTCTCCTTCTTGGACGACGACAGTCGTCGGTCCTTCAATGGCACCACTTCCGTATATAAGGTCGATGGTCAGATCCTCATCGGTGGCTCGATTGAGGTAGACGGTCAATGTCGGTTCGGCAACCCCTGATACTTCGAGATAGGCGAATTCCGGATCGAAGCGATCCAGTACGGGGGGCCCGCTGATCACGTCGTTTTCGGAACGAGGGTTCAACTTGCTGCGAGAATTTGCCCACTGCAACACGCCGGTGATGGACTCAAAGGTATCGCCAGCAGCCGGGAAGGGCTCGATGAGGTGGAAGAAGTTGTTGATGTTGAGCGAGCCATTGACGATAAACTCGTTGGATGGAGAGCTGTCACCGGGGCCTGGGGCGACGTCGACATTGGTCACTTCTACCTGTTCCACGGAGACGACGGTGGCCTCCAACGCTTCCTGTAGCTGGCCTCCGGTGGCTATATCGTCGGGGTCGACGACCACCGGGGCAGGCAGTGGGTTTGCGCTGGAGTGGATTTCAAGATTGGTCACCGTGGCCAATTGAATCTGGCCGAAGAAATGAGAAATCGATCCGGAGAGCGAGATTCGGTCTCCCTGGACGGGAAACTCCGACTCTTCGAAGGCGTTTCGCAAAAAGACATAGAGGCCGCTGTAGTCGACCCCGTTGAATTCGTCGTCATCGGGGTGAACCTGTACGAAGAGCCCTTCGCCCGGGAGAACTCCGGTTACCAGAACATCGTTGAGAGCAACTCGTGCGCCAGGACCCAACTCCTGGGTCTTGATGTCGTAGATCGACCCGGGGCAGGCGCCGCCGTCAGAGAGGGCGTGCTCCGGGCAGGGATGGCAGGCGTCGCCGATTCCATCCTCCGAGGAGTCTTCCTGATCGGGGTTATAATGAAAGGGGCAATTATCTTCTTCGTTGGGGATCCCATCTCCCGACCAATCGCCGGGATCGACCTCGGTACAGTTGGGATCTTCGCTCAGAGGACAGGGGTCGCAGACATCGCCCAGGCTATTTCCGTTTACGTTGCTCTGAAGCCCTCCGTCCATCGGCCGAATGGGGTTGAAATAGTCGGGGCAGTTGTCCATGACATCGGGGATGCCATCACCGGAGCGATCCTGGCTGGTGGAGATTCCGTCGTATTCGGAAGGTCGAAAGGGAACACAGGAGGGCTCGTCTTCGGGCTCCTCACAGAAGAAGATGGGGTAGGAGTTTTGATGAACTCCGGATTGAATCTGGGAGAGGGTCATGCCGGCATCGAGTTCGGAGCAGAGGCGGCGGTTTCGGGAGCAGACGTCGACCACTTCGCATTTATCGATATCATCGGCTGCTACCATGTCTTCAATGAGTTCGGCATCCCCGTAGAGGGGCTCTCCGCCACGCATTACCAGGGTAATATCGTCGATCTCAGCGTCGATGACCGCCCGGTAGGGAGAGCGATCACGCCCGTCGAAGATCGTTATGTCGGCGATATATCCGGGGTGGAGGGCGCCGAGTTTGTGTTCCGCACCCATGCTTATGGCACCGTTATAGGTCGCCATCTTCCAGAGGTCTTGATCGGTGAACGTCTCGTTATAATGCATCCGGTTTAAATAATCGGCGCATTGCAACTCGCGGAGCATATTCATCGATCCGCTGGTCGACCAGTCGGTTCCAAGGGAGATGGGGACACCGAAGCGATGATAGAGGGTTACAGGGGCGGTGTTTCCGTAGAGGTCAATATTGGTTCGCGCAGACCAGACCAGATTGGCCCCACGGTCGGCTATCATGGCGACGTCTCGAGCATCGACGGCGATGCCGTGAATGATCGATGTATTGCTGCGGATCAGGTTTCTCCCCGAGGCCCCGGCGAGGCAGTGCAATTCGTTCTGAGCTTCCCGATCGACGCCCTCGCCGATATGGGGAAGGTAAATATTGCTATTCTCAACGTTGCTTTCGGACTGAATTCCCGGATACCCACAACCATCGCTTAAGTAGACCGGAGTGCTGTCGCCCAGGGGGAAGGTGCTGTAATTAACGTCGATGGTCTCCAGGCCTTCGGTGTGATTGCGATTGTCCAGGTTGCGAAGAAATCCAGAAGCGTCGGTGCTGCCGACAGATCCGGCGATGCTGGTGGAGCCGCCAAAGAGCATGCGCAATTCGCCAAGGAGTACCACCTCACGGTGCGGGCCGGAGCGAGGATTGGTGCTGAGTTGAGTATGACCTCGCTCTCCTCGACGCCAGTCGTGTCGATGATCAAAGCGCTCTTCGCCGTGAAGTTGGGGCCGACCTTCGGCAAAGGTGAGGTGATCGTGGGGGTTGATAAGTCCCGGTGAAATTACACCGTCGGGGCAGGCTACCTCCGTTGCATCCAGGGCTTGTGCTTCGTCAGCACAATCGCAACCGCTACAGATGATCGCTCGGTTGGGACTGTCGTCGTCGAGGAGAATGCTGCCCTCGACGTAGATGTCGTCGCCCACCAGGATCGTTCCCCGAAGCAGGATATTATCGGAGGAGCCCGGGGTTACGGTGCAGCGTTCGCCGGAAGGCGGTTCGGGAATCGGATTATCACATTCGATAGTCTCTGGACCGGGGTCGGTTGGGCCGGTGTCACCGTCAGCGTCGCCATCGACATCGGCATCGGCATCGAGACCGGCATCGGGCACCGGTGTATCGGGGATATCCACGTCGATAATATCGATATCCTCACCGTCGATCGGGTCAGGATCACTGGAACCGCAACCGATAAGAAAGCCGGGAATAATCAGGAGAGCCAGGAGAAGAGCGGTAAACAGCAACCGAACCCGAAGATGCGACATAGGGACACCTTAATGATACTAACTGAATTGGGACTACACTTGCCCCGAACGGTAGCGAAAATATCGCGAGAATGCACTCCCCAATGATGTCGGTCACGCGATTGGCACAATAGTAAGCGGTTTTACGGCCTTCGGAGCTGCTGAATCATCACGCTGAGAGCGACGATGATATTGCCCGGAGCCAGCGCAAAAAGAAGGTGAGGCAAAAAACCACCGAAGCTCAGTATCATAGCGACGAATACGATGAAGTCTTTTCGGAAAAAATAATGAGTGGCCGAGAGAGCGCGGGAGAGAGCGCTCCGGGGTTGGTGGTTGTCGTCGGAGTCATCCTTAAAGCTCCACTCGAAGGCCAGGAGATCGCCGCGACCGTGAGCGATTAGCCAGCGGTAATAGACGATCATACTCGCGATCTTTCCGGCCGCCGCCACGAGCCCCAGAATAAGCCAGAGCTCGGAGCCAAAGGGTCCGGGGGCCTCGGGCATGGTGCGCCAGGCTCCGACGCCGAGACCGATATAGAGCAAAAGATCGGCCATATCATCGCTGATGGTGTCGAGCCATTCCCCGGTGACGCTGAATTCATAGCGCACCCGGGCAAGTTCGCCGTCCACACCGTCGACGACGGAGTTTATCTGGTAGAGGACTCCGGCGAATAAAAAGCCGAGATATCCTCCCCAGGCTGCCACAAGGGCTGCTGCTACTCCCATCGACAGGGTTAATGCCGAGATGTGATTGGGGCGTACGGCGGTGGAGACCAGAACCCGACTAATGGAGATGCTAATGTGTCGGTTGAGGTATCGAGAAACCAGTCCGTCTTGCGGTTTTCGACATCCATTCCACAATCGTCTGCTGGCTCGGTGGATCGCCTCTTCGGAGTTGATGAGTTCGGCCCAGCCCCCCGAGAGAGCAGGGCGGGCCTCGGCGAGTGCCTGAGACGGATCGCTAAGGATGGACTGGAGGCTGTGCATACCTGGGGGGGCGAGAATTGCCAGGTACCCCTGAGCATCGCGAAGAGATGAGCCCGGTTCGATTTCGGCAGAATCGGCCACAACCTGGCTGACAAAAGAGCGTTGAAAGACGACGCCGGCATCCATAATGAGGATTCGATCTGCCGAAACGTCGGGGGGCTGATCGCTTTTGGTCCAGAAGGTGACCTCTTTCTCCACGATGGAGGAGTCAAAGGTCGGAGGCGATTCACCTTCCTCGATGTGGACAATGATGTGGTCCGTTCCGCAGACGCTGGCCAATCGTATCGCGCGCTCCACAAGGCTAAGCCCGGCGACCTGGGTCGCCGGGCCCTGAGGAGCCTCGATTCTGGTGGCATCGATGATGGCCAGTACAGTCATATTCGCTCATTGCCGAAGCAAGATACGGTATCAATCAGGCAGTTTCGGAGTAGAGCGCCTGTACCGATTGCTTCTCAGCAGAAGAGGTGGAGATAAATTCAACACCATAGGCGCGGCGTCCGTCGACGGAAGTCTGACGTCGAACCGTGCCGCGAACATCGATCGATGAGCGACGGTCGGTGCCTACCACCGTAACCGAGACTTCCAGTCGAGTTCCCTCTTTGATGGTCGATTCCGTCTTGATCAGACAACCCGTAAGACTGACGTTGAGGACTTGTCCAAAGATCTCGCGGGGGCCGCCGTCCCAGGTCATGGAGGCAAAAGCGCGCACTGGATTTCGACGAATCCGGGTGTGAGCGCCGGGCTCGAAGATGGGAGCTCCGGTTCCGGAGCGCAGTGAGACGGATCGCGGAGTGGTTTCCGTGGTTTCGTCGCCGAGGTGGGCGTTGAGTTGTAAGGGTGTAGTATTCATATCGACTCCGTGTCAGTTGAGATTTCGATAGCCTTCCATGGCATCGTCGTTGGACCGGATGCGGTGTTGCACCGTGATCCACCGTGTTCTGACGTTACAGGTAAGAGAAGGAGGCGCAACTTTTTTGTGACTTTCGAATAAACAGCGGTCCCATAAGGAAAGTCTAGTGGT
Source organism: Myxococcales bacterium (assembly GCA_007120615.1). GTDB lineage: Bacteria > Myxococcota_A > Bradymonadia > Bradymonadales > Bradymonadaceae > SKNI01. Next base: position 6,242 of record SKNI01000319.1, read on the forward strand.
TCGACAGATAAGTTCTGCGGGCGTTTCGGCGAGGACTGAGCGACGAGTGCAACGCCGTCGAAGTGAGGCGATACGTATCGTCGAACGCAGACGGCTAAGCGATCGTCGTTCAGGGCCGTCGAAATGCCGTAAAACTTATCTGTTGGACCACTAG
>SKNI01000147.1 GCA_007120615.1 Myxococcales bacterium
CGCTTCGCTGGGCATCGTTGAAGTACGCCGGCACCGTGATGACCGCTTCGGTGATCTCTTCGCCGAAATAGTCTTCAGCGGTTTGCTTCATCTTTCGCAGGATACGAGAGGAGACCTCCTGGGGGCTGTAGGCCTGTCCGTTGACCTGGACCCAGGCGTCACCGTTGGTGTTCTCCACGATCGTATAGGGAAGAGTCTGGGCGTATCGCTTGACGTGATTGGAGTTAAACTTATGCCCGATAAGACGCTTGATGTCGTAGATGGTCTGTTCGGGGTTGATGATGGCTTGTCTTTTGGCCTGCTGCCCGACGAATTGCTCGTTGTCCTCGGTAAACCCCACCATCGACGGGGTGGTTCGAGACCCTTCGCTATTGGGGAGCACCAGCGGCTCGCCACCGTCGATGACGGCGACACAGGCATTGGTGGTTCCAAGGTCGATTCCGATTATTTTTCCCATAGATTTCAGTCCGGAGTGCAGCAGGTGGCTCGTCGTTCGAATTCTTCGCGAAAGAACCTGATGTCACGCAAGAGGATCATGAATGGTATGTATACCGCTCGGTTAGCCATCCGTATTTAAGTAATAAACGATATCACCGTACCGGGACAACGCTATTTTTTAAATAAATTTTTAAAGAAACTATCTTTTTTGGAATCCTTGGTTTCTGATTTTTCGGCGGTCGACCCGTGACGGCGCTCGTAGAGGCGAACGTAGCGCTCGGCTTCCCGACTTCCCGGGTTGAGTTGCAGGGATGCCTGAAAGTGTTTGTACGCTCGATGCTCGCGGCCATCGGCGTTGAGGAGTTGACCCAGAAAGAGGTGGGCGTCGGGAAGAGCCTGACGGTGTTTGGAGTCGATGGCTTTTCGCAGAAGTTCTTTACACTTTGCGGCCTGTTCGGGATCGACCTTAAAGAGAGAGAACGCATAAAACGTCATATACAGGCCGTTTGCGGGCTCGGCCTTGTGGGCGTTTTCAAAGGCGGTGAGGGCGGCCTTGAAATCATCGATCTTAAAGGCCTTATAGCCGCGATTGAAATGATCGCGGGCAGGGTCACGGGGGGCGGGGATCCCGTTTTGGGTGGTTGACATGGGGGTGGGACGACGAGAACGAGAGGGTTTTCGCCCCAGGCGCTCCATTTGCGCTCGGCGCCATTCAACGTCCGAGGAGTCGTCGCCCAGACCAGCGGAGGAAGAGGTGCGTCGCGGTCTACCGCCTGCCGAGGAGGTCCGTTTTGATCGGGCACCGGAGAGCGAAGAGGTGCGAGATTTTTTTGCGCCCGAGAGAGAGGCGGTGCGCTTTGATGTGGTCGACGGGGCAGGGGTGGAAGACTTCGCTCGTTTCGTGGACGGGGCAGGCTCGGCAGGGACCGAGTTCCTTTGGAGTCGGGATTTGAGATCGGGGTGTGTATCGGTGGGAGTTCTTCCCATCTTGATAGGATTGGTCTGATGAGTCTTTCGATTGGGGACCTGTCGGGGAGCAGGCTTAGAACTACCGTTGGTCGCCTGGAATCGAAGGGTGGTCATTTGTTTTCGACGACGAGAGGGAGACTCAGTGGCGTCGTATTCGTCGGGGGCGGCGACGGTTTGTTTGCCTTCGAGCTTCATGAGGTCGGCATAGTTTTTTCGAATGCCGATAAAGATCTTCTGGGCCAGGTTTTTGACTTTGCCGGAGACGTTTCCGCCGTAGACGTCGGGGTGGTGTTCTTTGACGAGAGAATAGAAGGTCTCTTTGACGACCTCTCGGCCACACCCTTCCCAGACTCCGAAGACCTGGTGGGGAGACATGGAGTTCATCGCATTGAAGTAGACTGAGAGTTCTTGCTCCAGGACGAGTCGTCCGGTTCCGGTGGCGCGCTCGATCTTGGTGGGGGTGGAATCCTTGCTGGTGCCGCGGGAGGTAGAAGCGCCGGAGTCGTTTTCATATTCGACCAAAAGGGGGCCCGGGGTTTTCTCCCCACGGAAAACGACGAGATCCGTGTCTCCTGCGAATACGGCCGCCCGGAAGGCAGCGGTAACATCGCGGCCCATGGAGCTGAGGACTTTCTCCAGGGTTTGTTGTCCGTCACAGGCGGCCATCAGGCGGGTCAATTCGGGCCAGTCGAGGGCGTTCTTACGTTGACTCCACAATTGAGTGGGAGTTGGAAAGGTGGCCATCAGCGGCATGAGGCTGTCCATGACCTGACGTTGGGGCCGATGGATGGTCAATCCTTGTTGGATCAAAGGATAGAGCGAAACCGGGGTGCCGGAGATGGCGTTGGAGACCTGAAACTTAAATTCTCCGTGGGGCCAGGCAAAGGCGCTGGTCAGCGCTTCACCGGAGTCGGCGTCCGGGGCCTGAGCGAAGCGTCCATTATTGAACCCAAACCGACGAGTGATTTTTCCGGAGCGCAATGCCAGCAGGCCGGTGGCTTTCTGAATATGAAGGCTGTAGAGGATCCGGGTCAGAGTGATGGAGTCGAGTTTCCCGCTGGTGATTCGAGGCAGACGGATGGTGACTTCGACGGGCTTGGTTTGTGAGTTTCTACCCGAGGACGTGGAGGGTTGCCGGGGAGCAGCTCCGCCGGAGTTGAGATGGGGAGCAAGCCGCTGTCGAAGATTTCTCCATTCGGCGGGGGTCGAGGGAATGGGGAGGACGGCGGCGACAATCTCGAACATCTGCGCCACTTGTTTGAGCTCGGCGGCGTTGTCCCCGGCCAATAGAAAGGCCTTCTTATTATCTTTGGTGAGGATACTGCTGAGTCGGACCAATTCGGAGGCTCGGGAGGAATCGAGCATCTCCGGGCCCACCAGGGTGACACCCGGAGTAGAGCGAGTCAGCACGCGATGTGCTTCGTCCCAGGAGGAGACCCGCGCGACGTGGCGCGGCGAATCCAGGAGGTCACCGAGGCGGTCTTCCAGGGCGGAAGTTCGTGATATGAGAAGGACCTTCTCCATTGGTAATAATGCTCGTGTGGCTCAAAACTAAGTTCTAGCAGCAGATCAAGGCTCGCCTGTCCGTGTAGGGACTATGGTGGACGGGCTCCGATATCGCCATAGTAGAGTTTTTAATGCGTCTCATCCACCCAGGTCTGAGATCTGGCGCAAAATTTCACGGCGACTGCTGTCGGCGAGGTCGTCATGACTTTCCCGCAGGAAGGTCTTGAAGGATTCGACGGCCTGTCGTCGTTGCCCGAGATCCCGATAGAGGTATCCCAGGCGGCGAAAGATATCGGGGTCGTCATAGCCGTGGCGAATGGCAAGCTGAAGATGGCGAGCGGCGTCCTGTTCGCGATGTTCGTAGATATAGGACATCCCCAGGCGGAAGTGCGCAGTTTCATCTTCGGGAAAGTCTTGAATGGCCCGGCGGTAATTTTCGATGGCGGCGACATAGTCTTGTTCGGTGAAATTGGTCTCTCCCATAGCGAGGAGAGCTTCCGACATATTGGGGTCGATTTCGAGAGCCTGCTGGATGTCGCGTTTTCCCTGGCGGGTGTAGCCCATGCGAGTCAAAAGTCGACCCCGGCGAATATAGATGGCGGGGTTTTCTCGTGCGAAAACGGGGTCTACGGCGGTGGCGCGGCGATAGCTTTCCAGCGCCTGACTCAGGGAGTCGTCTGCCTCGAAGGTTCGGCCCATATAGTAGTGAACCTTGCCATTATTGGGTTGATAATCGAGGACGTGTCGGAAGATGCGAGTGGCCGTGGTGTAGTCATGCTCGGCCAGCGCGGTGCGACCGACATAGAAGTAGGCCTCGTGGAAGCGAGTATCCAATTGGTAGGCGTTGTTGAAATCTTCGCGAGCGGTGGCGTAATTGCCCTGGTCGTAGTAGATGCGGCCGCGAATGAAGATATATTGTTCGTTATCGGACTGTTCGCTGATGACGGAGTTGATCTCGTCGATGGCGCGATCGAATTGGCGATCCTGGCGGTAGGCGTCGGCGAGGTAGGCGGAGAGTCGGATATCGCGAATTCCTTCTTCGCGGGCGGTCTCCAGAAGTTTGAGGGCTTGCTCGGTGTTGTCTTCATCGAGGAGAAGTCGGGAGAGGGCGAGGCGGGCCTCCCAGTAGTTGGGATTTCGGCGCAGGGCGTCCTCGTTCCACTGTCGGGCCATCTCGGGGCGATTGGCCATTCGGTAAAATTCGGCGACCGAGGCGGCGATAGGAGCTTGGATTAGTTCGGGGCGTTCCACGATTTCGCGAACGTGGGCCTCGCCCTGGGCGATATCGTTGTCGATGCGCCAGGTGAGTTGAGCCAGCGCGGCGTGAGCTGTGAGGAGTTCGGGATCGATCTCGATCGATCTCTCAAAGGCCTCACGTGCTTCGTAGAAGGTTCCCCGACGTTCGTTGAGCTGACCGAGGTAATAGGGGAAGCGGGCGTCTTCGGGGAATTCCTCTTCCCCTTCTTGAAGTTTTCGGATGGCGCTGGCGTATTCTTCCAGCCCCATATGAGAGCGGACGATGCCCAACATGACTTCCGGGTCTTGCTGTCCGAGGTTCTGGTCGGTGGTAAAGAAATTGAGGGCTTCTTCATACATCTCGGCCCGTTCATATTCTTCAGCCAGAGCTCGGAGGCTGTCGACTCGAGAGCTGTCGGTGTTGAGCGCGCGGGTGAACATGTCAATGGCTTCTTCGCTCTCCTGGCGGGCCATATGAACCATACCCATCAGATGAAAGGCGGTGGCCCGCTCGTCGTCATGGGCAAATTCGCTGAGTTCGTCGATGATCTTTCGCAGATGCTCGGCAGCATCGTTGAGTGCGCCTCGTTCGTGGTAATTTAAGCCGGCCTTGAGCCGGGATGCCACATGATCGGGGCCGGCGTTAATGCCTCGCTCCAGATGTTCCAGGGCGCCGTCATGGTCAGCGGCTGCAAGGGAGATGCTAGCGAGCCAATAATGGGGTAAGGCGGTCTCCGGGGCGGCCTGGGCGGCGGCCTGAAATTGTTCGGTGGCGCGCTGGACGAGGAAGGCCTCCCCGGGTTCGGTGGTCTCGGGTTCGACAGGCTCGAGATCTTCTTCGCCGTCGATTGGCTCATCGGCAATGTCTTCTTCGCTTTGATCCTCCTCTTGCTGGTCGTCGGCGACCTCTTCGGGGGCAGCGGGGAGTTCGATTTCCTGGCCTTCAAGATGAGCCTGGATATCGGCGATGCCCATGGCGAGGTGGGCAAAATAACGCAGTTCATCATCGGAGGTGTTGGGCTCTGCATAGGCGCGCGCCGAATCGGTCTGAGCGGTGCGTCCCTCATTCATCGCCAGAGCCACGGCGATGGTGGGTTCGTCCTCAAGGCCGATGAGTTCGGAAGCGAGATCGTCTGCGGCTTGAAGAATTCCCTCATCTTCATAGCGAATCAAAAAGAGGTTCTGGGCCAGGAGCAAACGGCCCCGGTTGATCTCGTCGAGGGTGCCGTCTTGAGCGCTTTCGATGGTCTGCAGGAGGTCTGTATAATTGTCGCTGCGGATGAGATCGATGGACAACTCGATGGCCTGAGGTCCCTGAGCGGTGGCTTCAGAGCCGGCGTCATCGTCGGATTGCAGGGCGCTGTAGATGCCAAAGCCGGCACCGCCGATGATCAAGACGGCCAGAATGGGGACCCCGATCATGGTCATGAGGCCCCGTTTTTTATCGGTCTCGATGACCTCGTCGCGGCCGGTGGTGACCTGCTCGGAAGCCTCTTCTTCTCGTTTGATGCCGGTGGAGGCCGGTCGGAAGGGGTCGCCGCCGGTGGAGGCGGGCTGTGGTTTGCGCGCAGCTCGTGAGGGTTGTGCGGGAGCGTCGTCGACGAGGTCGTCGCCCCATTCATCTCCGTCGGTGGAGAGGTCATCAGGAGAGTAGGAGTCATTTCCAACGAGTTCCTCTTCCCAGTCTTCCAGGCCCCCGGAGTCGCTGTCATCGCCTTCGTCGTCGAGGAAGGAAAACCCGGCATCGCCGCCCAAAAAATCGTCGTCGTCACCCGGGGCGGCGGCGAAGAGATCGTCGTCGTCCATGGGACCGGATTCGAAGAGGTCATCATCATCCTCTTCGAGGGGATCCTCCTGGGGGGTGGCGGGAGATGCAAAGAGGTCGTCGTCGTCATCTTCGTCGAGGGGAGAGCCGAAGAGATCGTCGCTGTCGTCGTCGAGTCCGGCGGGAGAGGCGAAGAGATCGTCGCTGTCTTCGTCGAGCCCGGCGGGAGAGGCGAAGAGATCGTCGCTGTCCTCTTCCATACCGACGTTGTCTGGAGCCGAGAAGAGATCATCGTCGTCTTCGATGGGGGCCCCGAAGAGATCATCGTCGGCAGGAGGTGCAGAAGAGGGGAGGTTGTCGGCGGAGGAGCGAGGCAAATGGCTGGCTGGCTCCGGCAGATTATCTTGAGCGGAGCGCGGCAGGTCGGGGGTTTTAGGCTTGGGCAGGTCCCAGCCGCTCGATTTGGGTC
>SKNI01000002.1 GCA_007120615.1 Myxococcales bacterium
CCAGGAGGGCAGGGGGGCCGGAACGGAGTTGATCGACGTTCTCAACCGCCGGCTGGAAGGTCCACTCTCGGTGGACGAGCGGGTCAACACCCTGACCCGTCTCGGGAGACTTTATGAGGTAGAGGCCAGCCTGGAGGAAGCCGCCGCCGAGGTATATCGAGAGGCCCTGAGCTTTGATCCCCAGCATGTGCCGGCGCTGCGAGCACTGGGGCGACTCTATACTCGGCGGGAGAACTGGCGAGGGCTGGCGGAACTCTATGAACGGGAGATCGCCACGCTGTCGGCCCGTCCTGGAGCCTGGCGGCGTCACTTTCAGCTGGCCGAACTCTATGAACATCGCCTGGAGCGAGACGAACGAGCGCTGGAGAATTATCTGGTCGTATTAGAAGAGCGCCCCAATTATCTGCCCGCGTTAAAGAGCAGCGCGCGGATTCTGGGGCGTCTTGGCCGGTGGACCAGGCTTGCGGACCTCTTTCTGAGAATGGTGGATAGCGCACCGAGTCGGCGACAAAAACTTTATCTCCTCGATAAGGTCGCCGAAGTGGCAGAGAACTGCCTGGAAAATTACGACGTGGCCATCGGGGCCTGGAGAGAGATTCTGGAGTTGGATCCCGAAAACCCGAGAGTTTACACCGCCCTTGGTCGCCTGTTCTCGAGGACCGGGCGCTGGAAAGATCTCATCGAGCTCAATGAATCGGAGATCAGCCTCATCGACGATGATGAGGAGATAGCCGCCGTATTGTTGCGCAACGCTGAGATCGCCGAGCAGAACCTGGAAGATATGGAGTTGGCCGAGCAATTTTACCGGCGAACTCTCAACGTGATTCCCGATTATCTTCCCGCCCTGGAGGCCCTTGGTCGGATTTATCTGCGGGGAAGTCGGTGGGCGGATATCGTCAATATGACCGGGCGCGAATTGCGTACCGTCAAAGACCCCAAAGAGGCAACCCGGCAACTGGGAGCGCTGGCTGAGATTTTGGAGGTCCGCCTCGACCGCCGGCCGGAGGCCATCGCTATTTACGAAGAGCTCTGGGATATGGAGCCCGGTGACAGCCATGTCTTTGCGTCGCTCTCCCGGCTTTATCGCAGCGAAAAGAGTTGGACCAAATTAGTAGCACTCTTTGAGACGCGCCTTCAGCAGGCTCCCGAGCCTGTAGAGGTCTCGGCGCTTCAGGGACAACTGGCGATTCTTGCGGAGTGGAAGACCCATCGGCCGGCCGAGGCCTATCGGCGCTATCTGGCGGCGCTGCAGGGGGAGCCCACCGAGATTCACTGGCTTGGTGGAGTCGCTCGCACCTGGAAGTCTGCCGGTATGGAGGCGGCCCAGGTGGCCGACGATCTCGAAGATCTTTTGATGCACGCCACCGGCGAGAAAATTCGCGATCGTTATTTTGTGATCATCGCCCGTCTGCGGGAGCGAGCCGAAGGCGGACCGGAAGCAAGTCGTGCCTACCGCGCCCATGGCGCCACGCAGAGTCTGGAAAATCAGACCGTATTGCGTCTGGCGATGGCGGCCGCCGGCGAACGAGAGCAGCTACGCGATTCCCGTCGGGCTATCGCCCACCATCCGTTGCAGCGGGCCCTGGTTGTGGACCGGAGTTGCGCCGAGGCGTCTACCCGAGAGCAACTGGCATCAGAGCGGGTGTTTATGCCCCCTGCGGCGCAGTCCTGGCTGGATGGTGAGCTCTCACCGGAGGTCACGCTCGGTCTCGGTAAGGCCACGTCGTTGACCACCGATCTCATCGAGATTCTACGGGGCGAAGAGCTCTACAAAGCGGAGGGTCCGGATGTCGAGGAATTCTGCCGGTTGCGTCTGCGAGCGCTGCAGGCCCGCAGGATGGGAGATCATCACTCCTATCGCCGGTGGACACGTCTGGAAATCGAGGCCGGACGACCGGCGGTGGTTGCGGCTCGATTGTTGGAGTTGGCCCGATACGTGACCAATTATAACCTGGCCGGAGAAGAGGAACTCTACACCGAAGCCTGTCAGGCAGTCTTTCCGGAGTTGGCCATCGATGACCAGCCCGAAGAACACACTCAGATCGAGATCCCCACCCTTACGGAGATTGAATATCCGGTGGTCTCGGAGAAGCATCTGGAGATGCTCTACGACGCTCTTCGCTCCACGGAGCGATGGACGTTGCTTAAGCGATGTATGGAAGCTCAAGTAGGCCGAAATGGACTTGAGAAAGAGCAGCGCCTTGAGATCTTTCGGGAGCTCGCCGAACTTCTACGCGATAAATTGGACGATTATTCGGGAGCTCGCGATGCACTGGTTCACTGCTGGCAGTTGTCGGAGGACGCTGACTTTTTGCGTTCCATTGTACTATTGGCCGGTGCCCACGGGGTGAGAGACGACGCGCTTCGCTTTCAACGAAAGCACTTTGAGCGAATCAGTCTCTCGCCGGACGCCGCCGCCTCAAAGCGGATGCAATCCGGTATCTGGCTGGCCTCCTTATTATTAGAAGGGGAGGCGGTGGAGGATTTAGAAGGGGCCATCGATTGTCTGGAGCATCTGGTGGAGAGTTATCCGGAGGCCGACGGGGTCAAGCGGGCGAGCCGAATACTGGCACGAGCCCATGCCCGTGCCGGTAATGGTCGCCGAGCGGTAGAGATCTTCAAAGACGTATTGCATTTCCAGGTCCGCGGAGATGAGGTCGAGGACTGGCGCCTTCTGGTGGATATCCACCGGCGACAACTCAGCAATCCCACCGGAGCCTATACCCGTCAGTGGGGTATCGTGCGGGCATTTCCCAGCTCTCAGATTGATCTGGATATCCTTATCGATCTGGCGGGAGAGGCCGGAGAGTTGGCCGACTGTGTGGACCAGCTGGCGACGCTTGCCAACGCCACAACCGACGGCGGAAAGATCGCTCTTGTCGCCCGAGCAGCGGAAGCCGCCGATGAAGAATTGGGTCATGCCGAGGAGGCATTTCGCCTCTTCGAGCGGGTCCTCGATCTCAGCGACGATGACGACGAGAAACGAGTCTATTATGAGCGCCGCCGAGCGGTATGCCTGGCCCGAATGGCTGGACGGGAACCTCGAGCTCTGGAGGCTTTTCGAGGTCTGATCGAATGCGAGCCTTTCGAACCGGCCAATTATCGGGGATTGGAGACTCTCTTTACCCGATCGAACGCTCTCGACCGGCTTCGGATCACCCGGCAAACACTGCGGATGCTGGGCTGCACGGCCGAAAAGAATGAAGCCGGCGGTAAAGTTCATCCCACCCGCGCCCTGGCCGAAGGAGTCGCCGAAGCCGCGTTGGTTCCCCAGGAGTTGGGCGGAGGGGTGTTGTCGGTCCTGCAGGCAGTGATGCCGCTGGCCGAGAAGGTCTGGGCCGACGCCTTGCCCCAGCGAAAAGCGCTTGACGGTCGTCGGGTCAGAAGCGGAGAGGATCACCCTTTTTATACGGATTTACAGGCCGCGTTGCTCGCTTTTGGCGTGACCAAGTTTCGATTGCATCTAGGAGAGAGTGGTCCGGAGCATCCCCTGGTATTCTCCGAGAGCACGCCCGTAGTCTGGGTGCATCAGAATCTGCTCAATGACCTTGCACCGGCGGGCTATCGTTTCGTGGCTGGCTACTGCGCAGCATTGGTCTGGAGCGGTTTCCCGGAATTGATGGCCCTCGATGGCCGTCAACTCTGGCATCTCATCGAAGGAGTGGTCTATCGTCAGAGTGGCGAAGGCTTCTCGGAGCGAGTGGATGTGGTCAGTCAGGAGATGGCGGAGTTGGTATCGAGTCCCTTCGACTCGGCGACTCGACGACGAGTGTTGCGAGCCGTCGAGGAATGTGACCAGAATCTGATGAACTGCCACTGCGAGGCATGGGGGCGGCAGTTGGAGCGCCTCGCCGCGCGATCAGGCCTGCTGTTGAGCGGTGATCTGGAAGCTGCCACCAGTGCCTTGCTTCGACTCTCTGGATGGAGCCTTTCACTTTCGGAATCAGCGACCCAGCGAAGACTGCGAAATGATGATACCGTTGCAGATCTCGTAAATCTGGCATACTCTGACGAGTATCTGGAACTTCGTTACCGCATGGGACTCGCCGGGCGCCCGAGCCGTTTGAAGGTGTAATGTCGAAGGAAGAATCCATTGATCAGTTCGTAGCCTATCTGGAGACCCTGGGGCTGGATACGGCTACCCTGCAGATGCTACCGGAGGAGACGATCACCGTAGCTGAGAACTTCGCGGTTGCGGTCCGCAAAGATCCTCTACATACCCTTCCCGAATTGCGTCTGGAGGGCGATGATAATGGAGAGAGTCCGGCTGATTTGAGAGTGGTCCGAACCCTGGGGGAGGGTGGAATGGGGCTTGTCCGCCTGGCCAGTCAGGTATCCCTGGACCGGGAAGTGGCCGTAAAGACGCTGAAAGAAGGAAAGGGGGAAGCCGCAGCCCGATCGCTTCTGCAAGAAGCCTATATGACAGGCTATGTGGAGCATCCCAATATCATACCGATTTACACGATCGGGCGCACCAGCGATGGGGCGCCTTTGATCGTTATGAAACGCGTAGAGGGGACGTCCTGGCTGAAGTTGATCGAGGCCGAAGACGGTGATCGGAGCTCGGAGATAGCTACTCATATCGAGATTCTGATCCAGGTCTCCAATGCTGTCCGCTTCGCTCACAGCCGCGGCGTCATTCATCGCGATATCAAGGCCGAAAACGTCATGATCGGCCATTTCGACGAGGTCTACCTTTTGGACTGGGGCATCGCCGCGAGTCTGGGTGATGAGAAACCACTGCTCGCCAGGGTTGCGGACACTTCAGGGATTTGTGGAACTCCCTGTTATATGGCTCCCGAGATGGCCCGGCAGCACAATGAGGAGGTCGATGAACGAACGGACGTCTACCTCTTAGGAGCTACTCTTCATCATGTGCTCACCGGGCAACCCCGCCACGGCGGACAGGATGTCCTGCAGGTGTTATTCGCCGCCTCTCAATCGGAGCCTTATGACTACAGCAAAGGGGTGCCGGTGGAGTTGGCCCAGATCGCTAATAAGGCCTGCCACCGGGAAAAAAAGCAGCGATTCTCCACGGTCGATGAATTTCGAGAAGCACTGGAAGATTATCTTCGCCACCGGGAATCCAACTCGCTGGGGGTTTCGGCGGACGAAAAGCGCCAGGAGTTAATCCAATTATTGCAGGGCGATGACCCCGAACTTCGGTCGGTATTACACACCTACGGCGAGTGTCGATTCGGATTCTATCAGTCCTTGAGGATGTGGCCCGATAACTCCAGGGCCATCGATGGATTGCAGAGTTGTCTGGAGACGATGGCTGAATTTTATCTGGGCCAAGAAAATATCGATGCTGCCCGCGAATGCATTGCGGAATTACCCGAGCCCCGTCCCGATCTGGAGGCCCGCGCCGACGAACTTGCTCGTCGAATTGACGAAAAACAAAAGGATCTGCAGCGCCTAAAGAGACTGGAGAGCAATCTCGATCTTTCCAAGGGGAGCTCCGGCCGAAGCCTGTTGATGCTGCTCATCGGAGTTTTGTGGACCGCAACCAGCGGTTATTCCGCTTATCAGCTTAGCAGCGGAGCGATTACACCCGCCGAGGATTTGGTTAACCACATGACTTCGGGCTTTCGAAATATCGGCGTCGTGGTTCTCGCCATGTTCATATTTCGCAAATATGTATTTGCCAACGTCGCCAACCGACGGCTGGTTTATCTGATGATGGCGATGGTCTTGGTCGTGGCTTTTCTGCGTTGGAGCGCCTGGTATCTGGACGCCGACTTGACGCTGGCTCGCACCGCCGATTCTGTGGTTTACGTGATCATCCTCATAGCTGTCGGGCTGATCTCGGACTTGAGAATTGCACTCTTTGCTATTTATTTTGCTGCTGCAGCAGTGGTCGGTGTGATCTGGCCTGACGTACTCCTCTACGCAAGCACTGCGGCCACGGCTTTAACCTTTGCCAGCTTTGCCTGGATCTGGAGTCCCGCCAGGATGAATCGAAAGATCGCATTCTGAATTCTACGAATCCGACAATTCGAACCCACCTGCGCGTAAGAGATAGAACTGGGGAGGCAATTCCGTTATAGTTCCTTGTTCGCAAAATCAAATAATTACGACTCAACATGCTCGGATTGGAAGATGAAAATTGAGAAATTTGTGGTGATGGCGTTGGTTGTGCTTCTGTCTGCCTGTGGCGGAAACGGCGAGGGTACAGCGGGAGACGGCGACGGTGATGAATACCAGGGGCCGACCTATCACAGCGATATCAAGCCTTTGATGGAGGCTCATTGCACGGGATGTCATGTGCAGGATTCTATCGCCCCCTTTGCCCTGGAAACCTACGAAGAGGTCCGAGATACAGCGATCTTATCGCACGCCACCATGACCTCGGGAGTGATGCGGC
>SKNI01000633.1 GCA_007120615.1 Myxococcales bacterium
CTGATGTTCTGCCCCAATTGCCCACTGAGCCGCACTCAGTTGGCCGTATTTGTGGTGCGAGCTTCAGGGACGAGCATCCCAAGCGTAAGCCAGCCGACCTTCTCTGATGTTCCTCGAGGACATTGGGCGTTTGATTATGTCGAGGCCGCCGCCGCTGCGGGAATCACCCAGGGCTGTGGAGACGGCAAGTTCTGCCCCTCCGACGAAGTCACCCGCGCTCAGGCCGCCACCATGATCAAGCGGGCTGCCGGATGGCCCGATGAGGTCCCGGCCAGCGCTCCGACCTTCTCCGATGTTCCCGCCTCCAGCACCCACTTCGCGGGCATTGAGACCTTAAAGACTCGATGCTCCACCAATGGCTGTGAGCCCGGAAAATTCTGCCCCGACGACTCGTTGACCCGCGGACAGGCAGCCGTATTCATCGCCCGGGCTTTCAACCTCGATGATATCAATACCTGCGCCGAGCCCGGAGGTTGCGACCCGGTACCGGTCTTCGGAGCGGAGAATGAGACCTTCCAGGATCTGCCCGCCGGCAGTCGAGGCTATGAGGAAGCGAACCTCCTCTTCGACTCCGGAATCACCGAGGGATGCTCGGAATCCCCGCGGCTCTTCTGCCCCAACTGCCCCACCAATCGCCGAGCTATGATGGTCTTATTGGTCCGAGCGATGGGACTGGACACCTCCAACCCACCTCCGACGGCGACCTTCAATGATGTGCCGGTGGGCTCGTTTGGCTTCGCCGAGATCGAGGCCGGATTCTCTAACCACGTCGTCTTCGGCTGTGGCGACGGAGATTTCTGCCCCGACGATCCGGTCACCCGAGCCCAGGCGGCCTCCTTTTTGTCTCGAATTCAGGGTTGGCCCGAGGCCACTCCGGCTATACCCACCTATGAGGACGTCGACGAGGGATCCACCCATTACACCGCCATTGAGACCATCACCGAACGCTGCGTCACCGACGGCTGCGACGAAGACCGGTTCTGCCCGGACCGATCCCTGTCTCGGATCAACGCCGCGATCTTCATCGCCCGGGCCTTCAATCTCGAGGGCATCAACAGCTGCGCGGCCCTGTAGAGAGACGAGGAGCAGATCCTCTCCTCCCTCAGAAAGGCAGCTCCATCTTCAGACCTCCGCGCCAGGTTTGAAAGCCTTCCTCCGCAGCATCGGAGCGGTAGTCGCGGGTGGTCCACAGAGCTTCCACGAAAGGCTCGATGATCAGGGGCCGCTGACCGATGGAAAAGAGGGCGTGCCGGGTAGAAGCGTGGGCCCGGGCGTCAAAGCGCCACTGAGGTCCGAAGGTCAGATATTGGCCGCTCTCCACTCCGAAGCGCGCGACGTTGGCGTAACTTCCATAAAGATGAAGTTGTCCAAAGATTCCGGCAAAGGCCCCGGCATAAGTGGTCTGTTCGCCGTGGACGTCGTAGCGAAGCGCTCCTCCTGCCTCAACAACGAGGTGATGAATGTTCTGGTGGGTCGTCCACAGTGGAATCAAAAGGGTGGGGGTGACCGCAAGCGAGGCCCAGAGGTCCCGACGACCATCGTGGGTGACCCGTAAATCGACGCTCCACCCCATATTGTCGAATATGCTGTCTTTCAGAGGCCCGTAGGTGGGATCGACGGTTCGATATCGAAAGAGAACCAGGTCCATCTGGGTATTTTGAAGGCCATCGGGATCAAAGGGAATCACCGCATCCACACTCAATATCCGCGATTCCAGCCCTCCACTATAGCCTCGCCGACGAAGCTCTCCGAGCCGGTCTTCGACCATGGAAAAACTTAGCTCCAGGGTCGGTGTTTGAGTGCTCGGTTCCCACCCTGCGCCCAGGCTCAGGCGGTTTCGCCCCGACGGTCCCTGGGAGCGCTCATCGAGCTGTTTCATGCGGTCATAATAGGCCTGGGATTGCTCATCGAGATAGGCCACACCGTTCCACTCCGGAAGATGACGATCGATGAGTCCCGACTGCACTTGCAGAACCGTCAAATAGGTGCCCCGGGTGATCGTCTCGTATTCCAGAATACGCTCTTCCCGAGCGGTGAATTCGCGATCGGACCCCGTGGCCACCAGACTTTCGGCCTCTCCGGTGAGCTTATTATAGGCCGCGATGCGAGCCTCGAGATCTTCATTTCGATAGAGCTCGCGGCGTCGCGCCAAGTGCTCATCGATGGTCTGAGGCTCGCCCTGGGCGCCGCTGGCGTAGACGGCGCGGCGCGCGAAATGAGCGAGCTCCATAAAATAACGCTCCACGAGAACGCTCTGGTAGAGAAGGTCGATGGACCTCTGATTGA
This sequence comes from Myxococcales bacterium, assembly GCA_007120615.1. GTDB lineage: Bacteria > Myxococcota_A > Bradymonadia > Bradymonadales > Bradymonadaceae > SKNI01. Next base: position 2,287 of record SKNI01000633.1, read on the forward strand.
GCTCCGGTTGAGCGCTCAGAAGTGCGTCAAAAATCTGAGCGGCCTGCTCGTACGCACCCTGTCGGTGCTCCGGGTCATTGGCGTCCAGATCCTCAAGGAGCTTGCTCAGAGCGGAGGCGGTGGTGGCATCCTCGATGTCGATCAGCAGGGATCGCAGAATCGCCCGCCGTTTCAGGACCGCGTCTTCGGCGATCTCGCGATTGCTCTGAAGGGTATCGGGACGCTTGACCAGAAGGGGACCGAGCTCCCCGTTGTTGCGATCCGCCAGGGTGTCTAAGACGTCCGTGGGCATTACGATGCGACTCTGAGCTTCGGCCAAAGACGCGTCCACCGCCGGCGCCAGAAGATCGACCAGAAAGGAGGCGCAATTATGGGGCAAGAAGACGTAGGGATAGCGAATTCGCCGCTCTCCCTCCCAGATTCGCTCCAAAAAGTGAAGCCCCTGCTCGTCGGTAAGCTGCAGACTATATCGCCTCAGGCTGCGCTGCTGATATTGCAAAAAGAGCCGATCCACACCGCGAAAGGTGTTGAGCTCTAAAATGCTGGGGAATCCTCCCAGAAATCCGCGCACGAAATAGTCCAGCCGAGAGACGTCCGTATCGGTGACCGCTCCGAATTGATAGACCGGCTCAAAGCCCTCGCCGCGAACCCGACCGTCGCTCTTATAGCGCACGTGCAACAGCAGGTGGCCATAAAGAGACTCCGGTTGATTGGCGGTGGCGGCGGCCAAAAAGAGATCAAAGCCGTCCAAATGATCCGGCCGGGCCCACTCCACAAAGGCCGGACACTCCGGCTGGCCGTCTTCGATATGAGGGAGAGCTCGAACCGGCTCTTCCCACCGAGAATCGATCTCTTGGAGGCGGTCTCCCAGAATCCGCCGCTTGGTAAATTGCTGGCAGGCCACTGTCATGTCGGGGTCCAACTCGTCGAGCCGGGCCTGTACATAGGGGTCCTGCCGGGCGCGCTCGATCAAGAGGTCCTCGGGGCGTACGAAATACTCCTCGCTAAAGGTCACCAGATCAAGATGGGCGGAGTGCATCCCCAGATATCGGCTATAGCCCCAGGGATCCATATTCAGCGCCGTACCTCGACGTTTCGGCCAACTGTTAATGGAGCGCCACTCGGCAGTAGATGACCAGCCCATATTGCGATCGAGTTGAACCATGGCCATGTGAATCACGGCCCGGCGAACCTGGAGATCTCGCTGCTCTTCTCCAGTGAGAATGCTCAGCGTTTCCACCGGACCTTCTCCCTGAATCGGTGGGCTGTCGTAGATATAAAAATGAGTGCGACTCTCTCCAAAGGTCGGGCAACGCTCGTTATAGCGACCCATCGCAAAAAGGCAGGGCTGGGCCCGGTACTCCATCACCAGCGGTCCTTCCAGGATCCGCCATGCCGCCGTCGGAAGAGCCTCGGCCCCCCGAAGTACGGAGTGCAAATCGACCACCTCCCACCGGGCCGGTTCTTCGACGGTGATATCGAAGCGATCCGATAGCTCCCGCACCAAGCTGTTGCGATCGGCCTCATCTGCTGCCGAATCAGCCCAGGCCACCGTGCCTGCGAGAAGCAAAAGCATCAGTGCCAGGAAAGTGGTAGTAAATACGCGCGAGAAGATAGTAGTCACCATATCTCAGTTGGTTCAATTCGCTTCGACACAGCCCGCCAAGATACGCCGAAGCAGGACAATCCAAAGCGGTACATAAAGGTATGCCACAACCCACAACGACTCGAAAGGCCGGTCCTACTTATCAACCTTTTGATCAATCTTCCCTTGCCCTTCCTCTGCGTCTCGGCGGTTCTCTGCGTCTTTGCGACGGTTTTGCCGTTGCTCTTTCACTCCGCCTACTTCCCCACACAAAACTCCGAGAAGATCCGTCCCAGAATATCGTCGGTGCTCACCCTCCCTGTAATCTCGCCAAGCGCGTCGAGGGCCTCTCGGAGATCGATGGCGATGAGTTCGTGCTCCATCTCCAGGTCGAGGCCCTCTCGGGCGCGTCCGAGACTCTCGAGCGCGGTCAACACGCCCTGCAGATGGCGCGCTCTACTGAGTAACACTCCTTCACCGGCGGTCAATTGAGCGGCCTGAGTGGAGATCTCGTCGACCAGAGCGTCCAACCCCACCGGGGGCTCGGCGCTTAACGTCGTCTCAAAGCGGTGCTCAAAACGCTCAAGAAGAGTCTTGTCGATGTCGGTCAGCCCCGAAGAGAGCTCCGCCTTATTGAGGACGATGAGCACCGGCCGGTCGTGATCGGCCAGTACTTCCAATTCACCGCGATCTTCGTCGGTGAGTCCCACGCTTTTGTCCACCGCCCAGATGATCAGGTCGGCCTTTCGACCGAGCTCGCGACTTCGGGCGATTCCGATGGACTCCACCCGATCGTCGGTCACCCGCAACCCGGCGGTGTCCACCAGCCGAATGGCCGTTCCCCCGAGGTGAAGCTCCTCTTCTAGGAAATCGCGAGTGGTGCCGGCCACGTCGGTCACGATCGCCCGCTCCGTCCCGTGGAGGGCGTTAAAGAGCGTCGATTTCCCGGCGTTCGTGGGCCCCAGGATCACCACTCGAACCCCTTCGCGCTGGCGTCGACCCTGATCAAAGCGGGCCTTGAGGATCTCCAGCTCTTCTCGGACCTCGTCGACCCGTCGCCCCACCTCTTTTGTCTCGATCTGATAGACGTGCTCTTCGTGGCTGAAGTCGATGGCCGCTTCCACCAATACCACCGCGATCGTCAGAGTCTCCACAAGTTCGGTGATCGACTCTCCCAGAGCTCCCTGAAGATGCTCTAAAGCCAGCCGATGAGCGCTCTCGCTTGTGGCGTTGACCAGATCGGCCACCGCTTCGGCCTGGGTGAGGTCGAGGCGCCCGTTGAGAAACGCCCGCCGGGTGAATTCGCCGGGTTCCGCGATCCGAGCTCCCGTGCCCAACACTGCGTCCAACACCCGGCGAAGAATGATCGGACCGCCGTGGCATTGAAGCTCCACCACGTCTTCACCGGTAAAACTCTTCGGGCCCCGCATATAGACGGCCAGAGATTCGTCGATCAAACGCTCTTGAAGATCGAGAATTTTTGACAGTCGGAGTTGATGGGTGGGAAATTCGTCGGGCCAGTCCGGGACCAGTCGGCCCAAAACTTCCCGGGCACCGGGACCGCTGATACGGACGATGCCGACGCCGCCTCGTCCGGCGGGCGTGGCGATGGCGGCTATCGTCTCAGAGAGCTCCATGGTCAGTCCGGGAGTACTCGCAATTTTCTAAAGATGCCCTGATCGGTGCTCTCCGTGGTCAGGCCGTCCACGTCTGCGAGCTCCTGGTGAATGACCCGGCGCTCGTAATTATTAAGCCCCGCCACCGTCAGCGGTCGTTTGATGCGGCGGGCCGTCTTGCCGAGTTGGGTGGCGACCTCCGTGAGGCGGCCCTTTCGCTCTTCTTTGAATCCACCGAGATCGACGACGACTTTTCCTCGCGTCGACCGGCCCAATTTCTCCACCAGGATCGTCTGCACGGCCTGTAATACTCGTGGCGACTGACGGGATTTCCCGATGAAATCACCAGTATCAGGGCCCGAGATATTGAAGACGAAATTCTCGCCATCTCGAGAGCCTTTCCCCTCGAGATCGAGCTTCATCTTGGTGAATAATTCGCTGAGCCATTTCTCGCCGGTCTTGATCACCTCCGCCGGGGAGAGTTCGATCTCCTGGCTTCGGGGTGCGACCTTCTCGACGCTGTCTGTATCAAAGGCTCGGGCTTCCGTTTTCTTCTCGTCCCCGGCCTCATCGCCGGTTTCATCACGGGCCTCGGTGGAGTCGTCGTCACCCCCTCGTCGAGTAGCTTTTCGCTTCCTGGCCGATACCTTTGCCGGTTTTTGATCGTCCTCCGATGCAGACTCTTCCGATTCACCCTCCAGGACGTCTTCTTGCCGTTTTTTGGGTTTTCGTCCCCGAGCGCTCTTTCGACCATTATCTGTGGAATCTGTCATAATTTATCCTAACTTAAATGGACTCTCCGGCTTCTTCGGCGAGTCGAAAACGGCGTTTGATCAAGAATTGTTGGGCCAGGCCCATCAGAAGGTTGA
>SKNI01000110.1 GCA_007120615.1 Myxococcales bacterium
CAACCTTCAACGAGCACTGCAATTGTCGCCGGAGCGGGCGGAGTTATTTTTTATCCTTTCGCTCATCGCCGAAGCTCAGGATGACGAAGACGGCGTGCGAGCAAATTTACGCAAGGCCATCGAGTTGCAGCCCCGATTTCCGGAGGCTCGAAATAACTACGGAGTCCTCCTTCATTCGTCGGGCAACTACGATCGGGCTGCGGAGCAGTTGGAGGCTGCCGTCGACGACGCCCCTCATTATCTGGAAGCCTGGATTAACCTGGGCAATGTGTATAAAGCCCAAGGGGAGTACAGTCTGGCAGAAGACGCCTTTCGAGACGCTCTGGATATCGATGACTCAAATGGCGACGCCCATTTTAATCTCGGAATTCTCTATCTGGAAGCACCGGTGCCGGGATACGACGATATTCCGCGCTACGAGAAATCGATCGAATCGTTCAACTCCTATCGCCAGATCGTAGGTGAACGAGAAGCCTCTTCGGGACCGGTGGCCTCTTATATCAATGAAGCCGCGTCCGCGATCGAACGAGAGGAGTCCCGCCAGGAGATGCTGCGCAGAGCCCAGTCCGGTGGTGAGGACCAAAATCAGACCGACGACCAGGAGGATGAGAATGAAGAGTAAAAAGAATTCAGTGGCAATCCTGTTATTTTTTGTGGCGGGATTGGTGGTCTGGGCTCCCTCCACGGTGATGGCGCAGACCATTGAGCTCGATGTCATCGAGATCGAAAGTGAAGTGCCCCGACGTGTTGCTCAATTCTTTGTGCAACGGGATCGCCTGCATTACCAACCGCTGGACGACCAGCCGAGCTTTTTACCAGAGTTATTAAAATCGGTGGAAGAGGACCCATTTTGAGTCCAATTCTCGCTAAAAACCGATGGCAGAAGATCGCGAATGGGAAAGGAGAAAAAGTGTCTTTGCCGGTCCCGATCCTTTGTGCTATAAATTCTTCTCTCAGCGGGTCATGGTGAACCGTGTTTTCGATGTCAAAAGCATCGTGTTGGGCGCCATATAAAAAAGGCCTGAGTGAGAATGGATTAACCCCCGACCCAACCAGAATATTGCCGAGTAAGCAACAAAATCACAAACAAGTACGGAGGTAAACGGACATGGCTGCAATCGCTGAAGCCTTCCGCGATGGCGGGATATGGATGTATATTATTCTCGCCACCAGTGTAGTCGCTCTCGGAGTATCGCTGGAGCGTTTTTTCTTTCTCTTCTTCAAATACAATATGAATGCCCACGCGTTCATGGCCCAGATCCAGAAATTGGTAATGGCCGACAACGTGGATCGGGCCATCAAATTGTGTAACGCCGCTCCTTCGCGCGCCCTGCCCCAGGTTATTAAAGCCGGGCTGACGCGAGCGAATAAAGGAGAGGTGGAGATTCAGAACGCCATCGAGGAAGCAACTCTCGAGATCGTTCCGAAGATTCAGAAAAGAACTCCATCGCTAGCGACGATCGCGAATATCGCCACCCTGATGGGCCTTCTGGGTACCATTATGGGTCTAATCGAGGCGTTCGAAGCGCTGGAGCGTGCCACCCCTGAGAACCGACAGCGGATGTTGTCGCGGGGTATTGCAATGGCGATGAACACGACGGCTTTCGGGCTGATTGTGGCCATTCCCACGCTGGTAGCGCACCTGATTTTGGGCGGGATCACCAAGAAGATCCTCAACGAGATCGATATGTATAGCGTGAAATTGGAGAACTTGCTGGTCACCCGTGGTAAGGGTGGGCCGGTAGAGTAATCGCCCCTCCGCACCTGGCCGCCTCCTTGGGATGCGGTCGGGTGCTGACAGGCCGTATTGTCTCGTTGCGTACATAAGAGTGCTGAGGCCTTTTTGTTGGCAAAGCGCTGGTGTTCGTGAGCGATGCGTGTAATTTTTAGGAGGTGAGATGGCTCGCCAGAAACGAGAAGAAATCGGTCAACCCGACGATCCGAACCTTGCACCATTTATGAATCTGGTGATTATCCTGATTCCAATGTTGCTGTTGTCGGTCGTCTTTTTGGAAGTGGCCGTGATTAATGTGACGATGCCCCTGGGGGGCAGCGCGACCACCGATGATCCCGACGAGGATGATAAAGAATCCTTGGATCTGGCCATTGCGATGTCGCCGAACGGATTTTACGTAACGGCCGCAGGTTCGTTGCGTCAGCCCATTGAGGGTTGTCCCACGCAGGGTCCGACGATTTGTCTTTCCGACGATTCGGTCAACGTTCAGGAGCGCTTTGAAGAGGCGCGCCGGATGATGGCAGACGGAAATGAAACCGCCGGAGAGCAGGTCATGGAAGAAGGACTTCAGGCTTATAATTACCGGGAGCTCTATAATATGCTCTCCGGATTTAAGGCCGACTTCCCGGAGGAGACGACGGTGCGGCTGACGGCGGATGAAAATATGCCGTTTGCGCTGACCGTGCGGGTGATGGACGTATCCCGTTATCGGTTGACCGACGACTCGTATAACTCAGACGAAGATTTTTGGAAGGCGGACTTTCAGACTGAAACGACGGACGCCGGCGAAGAGCAATTTGCCAATCTCTTCGGAGATCCGGCCTTTGCGGTGGCCCAATGATAGTGATGTCATCCCAGTCCCATCAGCATACGGGTGTTGACCGATGGTAGATAAGAACGAGCAGGGCTTTAGCCAGGAAGAAGAAGAGTGGATCAAGGCGCAGCGGGCGCGAGAAGAGAAGCGCCAAAAAAGCGCTGCCCGCCGCGGTGCGGGGGATGATAACTCCGTAAACATCAACTCGTTGATGGATATCATGGTGATCATTCTCGTCTTTTTGCTCAAGAGCTACGGAGACGATCCGATCAAGGTGGTCGATGAGGATCTGAAGGTTCCGCGAAGTACTTCGCAATTGGAACCGGTAGATGCTACGATTGTGACCGTAACGCGTCGGGCGATCATGGTTGATGATAGCCCGGTGGTCGATCTGCGTGATGGTGCGGTGGACCCCAGCCAGAAGGGAAGCGGAGGGCAGAGTTCGATGCGAATTATGCCCCTTCTCGATTCTCTCAACGACGCTGTGGAACAACGTCGCGGGGAAGCAACGCTGATGGGGGATGAGTTTACTCCGGAAGCGACGATCATCGCTGACCAGATCACGCCTCATCGATTGATATTAGAAGTGTTGTATACCGCCACGGAAGCCCAGTTAAATCAATTTCGCTTTGCCATTATCCGAAGTACGTCCGAGTCGGTGGGTGGAGTCGCTGAGACGACGCCGGAAATTTAATCTTGTGGCTACCGAGTGGAGTGTTTTCAGGACGGATCGAATAAAGCCGTCGCGGGGAACGTCGAAGAGTCGAGGGACTTGAGACGATAGATGCACTCCGAGAAGAGGTGGCTTTGATGGGGGCCGTGGTGCTCCCTGATGTGTTAAGCTACAAGGATTAGGCGCCATGGCAAAACAGCCGGTTCAAAAAATTCTCAGGGTGGGGCTCTTTCAAAACCAACGGTTGTTGGAAGAGCGACTGATGCGAAAGCCGGAAACGGTGACCATCGGTCATGATTATAAGAAGAATACCCTGGTGGTGCCGGCATCCAATCTGCCGCGGACATTCTCAGTATTTGAGCACGACAAAGGTCGTTATGTCCTGCAATTTACCGAGAAGATGGAAGGCAAAGTTTCTCGTGATGGCAGCGTGGAGACGCTACAGGATTTACGAACCAAGGGAATAGCCAAACGTCAGGGGGCGGTCTATCAATTGCCGCTGACCCCGACGATGCGGGGCCGGGTGGTGATCGGTGAGGCCACGGTGGTCTTTCAATTCGTCACCCCGCCGCCGATGCGACCGAAGCCGGTATTGCCGGCTTCGATGCGTGGCGGAATCATCAACGGTATGGATCGGGAACTGGCCCTGCTGATCATGCTCTCGGCATTGATTCAGGTGGGGTTTGTGATCTTTTTGGAACTTCAAGACTGGCCGGTGGTCGAGGATCAGGAGTTTCGGATCCCCGATCGGATGGCCAGGATCATGGTGCCCGAAGAGGATGAGCCGCCGGAGCCCGATGAGCGAGATGAATCGTCGGACGACGGCGATGAGCCGGCCGATGAGCCGGAGCCGGTGGCGGAGCCGGAGCCGGCGGAAGAGCGAACCCCGGAAGAGGTCGCCGAAGAGCGTCAGGCGGAGCGTCTGGAGGTTACAGAAACCGTCGAGCAGACCACGATCATCGGAACTCTCACCGCCCAGAGTGACGACGAGGAAGGGGTGATCGCCAGACTCGTCGATAATGTGGGAAGTATCTCCAGCGAAGAGGCCTTCGAAGGAGCCACCCGGGTAGAGACCGGCTCCGGGGTACGAGCCGACAGGCTTGGCCGGGGTGGAAGTGGAAGCCCCGATGGAACGGGCGAAGGTGGAATGGCGGAGGGCGGAGAACTCGAGATCGGCACCGAAGGAGAAGTGGATACCGGCTCTCGGGGTGAGCAACAGGTGGAGCGGGTGGAGGTGGATATGGGAATGGACACCCCCGATGATATGGTGGGCGGCACTCTCGATACCCAGGCCTTGCTGCGAGCCCTTCGCCAGCTGAGCAATAACGTGGAAGCCTGTTATCGGGATTATCTGCGAACCAATCCCAGCGCCAGCGGTACGGTGCGGGTGTTGATCACGGTTACTGCCCGGGGCTCCCGAGGGGTAATTCAAAGCGCTGACGTGGCGGTTGATGAAGTGGCCAATGGACGCGTCGGTCAATGCATCGCAAGAGAGTTACAGTCGGGCCGGGTACGACTGCCGGCGCCAGACGACGGGGATGTCCAGATTACGGTCCCCTACCACTTCTCGCCGGGGGGCTGAGTGAGTACACTAACTATCTCAAGAGGTTGGCCAGATCCTTGCGTTCGAAGGAATAGGTTTTATATTTATACCATAACGCAGGTTAGACGCTTCACCGACCGTTCGTCGGGGGGAACGCTGGCCCAGGATGGACCGGTAGAACTCGTTGTGGGTTCGACGGCATCCGGGGTGGGCATCACGAAGCATAAGGATTGAGCCATGAAAAAATTTATATACATCGCGGCTCTTGGGTCGATGCTGGCCGTTTTCGCGGCAGGCACGGCGGTAGCGCAGAGCGGGGGCGAAGGAGAGGACCCCGGTCAGATGCTGGCCGAATTTGAAGAGCGCAACGGAAATGGGATCCTCGATGAGGATATCGAATCTCTGACCGCCGATCAGATGCGCGAGCGAGGTCAGGCAAAGCTGGACGCCATGAGCGTCACGCTGGAAGGGACCACGGAATTATTGGAGAGAGCTCGTACCGACGAGCGAGATATTTTGCGTATCAACTGTATCAATGAGAACCTCGCTTCTATTAAGGGGTTTGTGAATGTGGGAGAACAGAGTTATGAAAGCCTCATAGAAAGCGCAGACGCCAATGATGTGGAAGCCGTTCGACACCATTATACCCTGGTCAGCATTGCCGGCCAGCGGGTAACCGGGCTTGGAGAACAGGCCAGGGTGTGTGCGGGCGAAGAATTACGATATGCAGACGACGCGTCCCTGGAAGTAAATATTGATCCCGATATCGGCAGCCCGGATGATGACTTTCTGGACGACGAAGATATCCTGGACCGCCCCCCGAAGGTAACGCCATTCAAATGATGAAGTTGAAGTACAAGCGAGAAATTCAGGGGAAATTCATCATGGGCCCGGGCGGGCATACGAAATGGGATCAGGGATGATAAGAACGTTGAAGCAGAGAGCGATGGCCGCGCTAAGCGCCATTGCGATTCTAATGATAAGCACGACGGCCTCGGCGGAATGGGGCGACGGCGTCGGAGAAGGGGCCTTTCGCCTCCATCCGGGGCTGACTCTTTCGATGGGATACGATTCCAATATTTTTCATTCTTCCGGTTCGGGGTTTGGGCAGTTGGCCCAGGCTCCGTCGGGCACGATTGAGCCGTTTTTGTCGGTGCAAACGGTGGACTCCAGTTCATGGGATCTCTCGGGAAGAGCGGGGGTGAGCTGGCAGCAATACCTGAGCCAGCAGGCCAATGTGCGAAATCAGAGCGGCCTTGCGGCTTCGGTCAATGGCTCTGCACTGTGGAATGCCGATGGACCGGTTAGCCTGCAATTCTCGGAGCGCTTCGTTCGCACCAATGAGACGCCCAACTACGTTTCGGGCTCGCCTATCAATCGGATCTTCAATAAGGCGGGAGTGCGCGCCGGCCTCCATCCCGGGGGACGGATATTGGAGACGTACGCCAGCTATGATTTTTCCCTCTATCGCCACAGTCGATTTCGGGATCTCGATCGCCATACCCACCATCTGGGATGGGATGGAAGTTGGTCGTTTTTACCGAAGACCAGCATCGTAGCCGATGTAGATTATCGCATGA
>SKNI01000267.1 GCA_007120615.1 Myxococcales bacterium
GACGTGTAGGTCTCAGAAGGAACCGTCCCTTTTAAGACCCGCTCCGCACCCAGATTATTGATCACCGCGATTCGCCCGTTTCGATCGGGAGCAAAGATCAACTCCCCGGTATAGCGCCGGGTCTCTTCCCCTCCCCCATAAGATTTTGGAATCCCGGGGATGGTATAAGAAATCGACTCCTCCCGTCCCGAGCGGGTCGAAACCCACAACACGTCCTGGTGGGTGATGACCATCTCCATGCCGTCGCCGCGAAGCGTTAACGTCCCCGAAGGATAGCTCAATCGCTCACTGTGGATGCTCCCGGCGATGCCGTATTGGGCTTCCAGATTTCGACGGATTCCGTGGGCCTGGCCCACCGTATCGGTTCCTCCCACGGCAACAATCGTGGTTCGGGAATCAAAGACCTGACCGCGGACTGCGAAGAGACCGCCCACCTCGAAGGTCTGCGGGGAAAACCCTCGTCCTTCCCACTGTTCTCGGACCTCCGAGACTCGCCCCCGTTGATCGACGCCCAATTTATCGACGGCCACCCAATGTCTGTATTCTCCGGCTTTGCCGTCGGCGACCTCCACGGTGTAGGTCACGTCTCCCGGCAATTCGATCTCCGGTCCACCCGCGCCCTGAGGCAGCACGCGAATGGTCTCCGACGGAGTAAACCGCACTCGATCCCGGCCCTCCAGAATCCCCACTCGAATCAGGGGGTCCCCGTCACGGGTGAAGTTCAACTGCGGGGCATAGAGCATTGCGATTCGATCCGCCGTCGAAAGCTCAAGACCCTGCGACCAGGCCGCCGCAGGCGTCAACACCAACGCTGCGGCGACGAATAAGACGACGAACCAACCGCCGCTCCAAAACCGATGTCTCGTCATCTTACTGCTCACCTTACTTCGTACGTCCTTGTACTTAGTGATGCCGGCCCTCAGTCGATCTTTCGAAAGAAGGGCTTTCCAATCCGCTCTTCTCCCGTCGTATCGATACCGAAGTCCATGATCAAGCGGCCACCTTCGGCAAGGGAGAGTCCCCGCACAAAGAGCCCGTGGGCGGCGCTTCGCACACCGGCCTCACCGTCGAGTGTCTCAACTTCCCAGTCGTCATCTTTGACGGCCCGGATCAACTCGTGGGTCGACGCATCGTGAAAGAGCACTTCCACACGACCCGAACCGTAGACGTGAAGTTGCACGTCGTGGCCGATGGCGGTCTGACTGGTTCCACCCACGGTGTGGCGCACGCCGCTGGCGATTTCTTCTCTCTCGCCACCGACGACCTGATAGGCCACCGCCGGAGGCCACGCCTCCATATACGCGATGTGAATCTCACCGGTCGGACCGGGTCGAGCGCTGGTGTAGGGCCCGACGGGCTCCTCGAAGAACTCCGGCTCATTCCACTCTTCGCCGTCGCTGATCAGCCAGCCGGCGCGCTCAATCGTATTGTCGTAGAACGATACGAAGATCTCATCATCCATGGCCACGGCCTGCAGATAGAGCCCTACGACCGGGGGATAGTCTTCTGCCGCTTCCACCGAACGGGAGCCCGAATGCAGCACCGCATATTCGGTCTCTCCCATCGCATCGAGAGGATGATCGATATCAATGGCCCGGTAACGAATCTCGGACTCATCGTCTTCCAGTCGGGTGGTATAAAAGAGATGCAACGTCTCGCCCACCAAGAGCACGCTTGAGAAATAAGCCGTATCTCCGTCTTCCTCTTCCACATAGGCCGTCTCAAAGGTCCACTCACCACCGGCCTGGTCTCCACGGCCGTATTTGAGAGCGTCCTCATCGTCATCTCGGTAAAAGACGTGGATTCGACCATTATCGTCGACCGCCGTGGCCGTATGAGTTCCCACGCGGTCACCGGTATTGGTGAGTCCACCTCGCGGCCCGTCGATCGCTCCTTGGACCTGACCGCGTCGAGGGACGCCGTCTACGAAATACCAGTCGGGCTCAAAACTTTCATCGAGAATTCCCACCATCAAATCCCGGTAGTGCATATTATAGACCGAGACCGCTCGGATTCCGGCCCCTTCCGCCATCGAGGGATAAGCACCGTGATAGCGAAGAGGCAGCGGCGGAAGTGAAACGCATTCGCAGCTGCCGCCGGTGACCTCGCATTTCTCGTTGTCGTGATCACCGATATGAGTGATCTCCGGCTCAAATCCCGGGTCACACTCCTGATCTTCACACCAATCGGGGAAGTCCTGACAGGTATTCTCCGGATGACAGCAAAATCCTGTTGTTCCACAACCACCGGGACATAATTCCTCGCAGACGCATTCATTATCGGTGCAAAATGCTCGGGACTCCCCGTCGCAGGTCAGCTCGCATTCGCTCACATCTCGACATCCATCGACACAGGTCCCATTTTCGCAAATTCCGGTCTCGCACTCCGCGTCGTCGTCACAGCCGATGTCGACGCATTGACCGTCGTCACAGGTCTGAAACTCCGAGCATTCTTCGGAACAGCTGGTCGCCGCCGGGTCGTCTCCACAACCGCCGCAACCGGTGGTCAGCCCCATCACCAGAAGACCCACGAGAGCGGCTGCCGGCTTAAGCCGTCGGCGCATTCGCAATACGAATAGTCCCAGGGCCAACAAGACAAAGCTCCACATCGTGCCACTCTGGCCAGTGGAGGTACAACCGGCACAACCTCGCGGCATCTCGTCACCAGCCTCAGCTTCTCCCGCTCCCATCGCCTGATGGCGCACCGAGACTTCTTCGGAAGCCGTGTTTCCGCTGCGGTCTCGAACCTCTACCTCTACGACCATTCGCTGGGAGACGACCCCGTCTCCAACCGCGATCGCTTCCAGCGAGTCCCAACTCGACCAGGCCTGCGCTTCACCATCCAGAATGAGGCGATGTCGCAGCTCCAGATCTTCGGTGGAATCCACCACATCTTCGGCTCGAACCTGGACAAAATTCTCATCCTGCCAGGCCTCCACCACCGGGGGTTCGTAGTCCACGATCACCTCGAGCTCGGTGGGAATTCGCTGCCAGCGAGTCCCTTCTTCAATGGTTCGCCCGCGCAGCTCCAATTTATGAATCCCTTGCACGCTTAGCCGGGGATCGTTGATTCTAAGATGCTGTCCTGCCCCGGCGAGGTGCCAGGTTCCACCGTTGAGACGGTAGGTAAATTGGACCTCGTCGGCCGCCATCATCTGACCGGCCTGAACCGCTGCCATATCGAGATTCAATCCGACCCGCGGGATGAACCGACCTTCCTTCTCCACGTCCAGGCTGTGGTCCTGCACCAGCGCTCGCAACGACCGACTCATCTCGTTGGGGTCGTAGCCCACAAATTCCAGATTGGCGAAGAGTCCCAGATATTGATTATTGTCGATTCCCCTCAAATCATCGGGCCCGATCACGAGTTGATATCCCAGAAATTGAGGCAATTCGATCGGATCGGAGAGCGCTCCGGCCAACTCCGGAAGTGCAAAGCCCAGAAGCGTGGGCAACAACTCCAGAAGCCGGTCCGTGTCGGCGTCCAGCATATCATCGTTGAGAATCCGCATATTCTGGAGCCCGTCTTCGATATCGCCAAGCACCGGATAGATTCCATCCTCTCCGTCCGGCAATACCGCCACGGGAAGCTCCAGGTCGACGCGAATCGTAAACAGTCGAGCGTAGCGCTCCAGGACATAGCCGTACATGTGGATGTCCAGATCTTTCCAATCCAAAATGATCAATCCCTCTTCCACTGTTTGAACATTTCCGTTGGTCACGACTCGGTTGGCCCCCAATTTGATCTCCGGCGCAAGCTGTGGAGAGAGAATGATTTTCATCGGCCCGTTCTCCAACGCGACCTGATTGATCGCCGGCACCAGCGCTCCGATGGAACCGGTGGACAACATATCGACCTCTTCCGAGCCCACTTCCAGACAGAGCGAACCGCTGGCCCACAACGACCACATGATATGGTCCAGGGTGCGCCGGTGGAGGGCAAAGCCGAACATAAACGCGTCTCCTTCCGGGGTGACGTCGGCGTTGATCGACGGCGAAGGCGCGATCTCTTCAAATGAGGGCCGGGTCGTAAGATCGATAGGAGCACACGAGGTATAGTGTTCCGGCTCCGTTCCCACTCGCGCTCCCAGCGTTAGTCCCGTATCGGCAACCCCCCGATCGGCGAGTCGACCGGTCATGTGGACGTCGGCGGCGGCTCCCACAAAATCTCCCAGAAGTTCACCGGGCTCCAACATCCCTTCGATCCCCAGAAATCGCGGCACGCAGCGAGCATTATCATCATAGATGCAGACCGGCGGATCATCGCTCTCATCACAGGTCGCATTCGACGGACAGGGCAGATCGTCATCTTCGCAGGTCCGACAGAGCTCGGCCCGGTTGATATCATCAACGATCTCTTCCAATTCCTCGAGGATCATATCCCGGAGAAATCCGTCCAGAAATGCCTGGATACCGAAACTGGCCGCTCCGCATCCCAAACCGCTTCGGTTACTCAGGTGATAATCCACATCCGTGATGTCGGCGACCATCTCTTCGACCTCAAATCGAAGATCCCTGAAAGGGCTGAGTTCATCGGGCTCAAACTTCACCGGAACACTCGCCGAAATAGATGCTGCCTCGCCGGTCCCGCCGGAAGTGCTGTAGAGGTGAAGCCAGCAGGTCAGTCCCAGTGGTCCATCCACCGGCAGGTCTGCGAGCAATCCGTCGATCACAATATCAACGACCAGTCGATCCGAGGGGCTTGGAATCAGCTCGGCTTCTGTGATCTCCAGATCCAACTGACAACCCGTATCTCCACCATTGCAGGTCGTCTCGGTGTGACAGAGCTCCATCCCCGATGTTTCGGTCGGCGGAATACAAAAGCTCAATCCATCCTCGGCAAATTCGCCGATAATATTATCGACCTGCCCCGACATAAAATCCAATCCATGAGAGGTGACCCGAACCTCGGCGCTTACGGGAACGGTCTTATCGACGTGCTCCAGCGGATAGGGAGCGTCGCGAAAGCCGTCCATATCGCAACCGTCGCCGCCGCAGGCCGTGATCATCAGGAAAACAAGAAAAAAACCGCCGAGAGAAACACCCCGCCGACTCCACAAACTGGATCCATTTTTCATCTTATCATCCCGTATCAAGCGCTTTGAGTTGGCGTCCTCACTCATCGAGGACATCTTTTAATTTATCTGGCGGTGATCGACGCAAGTCGTCGATATAATAGTTGGCTTCGCGTTCACTTTCCAAATGCCCGTCCATGATACGCTCTTCCAGCGCGCTCTTCAACTCACCGATCAGCCGGGAGGGCTTTAAGTCGAAGGCTCGCATCAATTCATTTCCCAGTCCGCTGGGGAGCTCAGCCCGAAGTGCTCGCTTCGCTTCCAGCTCTTCGATGCGTTCGGTCAGCTCTTCGAGGCGACTGAGGGCTTCCTGGCGCTTGTCCTCAAACCGGGTGGTCAGATCAGCGCGCGCGAAATCGAGCAGATCATCGAGGTAGGGGTCCATATCACGGACGAACCGTCGAACGGCCGAATCGCTCCACTCCGATTGATAGTGCTGCGGCCGACTGTGGTGCTCGATGATAAACCGCACCCGCTTCGTGGTCGCGTTATCGAGCTTAAACCGCTCCGCGATCTCTACAAAACGTTCGGCTCCCGCTTCTTCGTGGCCATAAAAGGTGACCTTTTCGGCCTCTTCATCGACCTCGCGGGTAGACACCTTGCCGATATCATGAAGCAGCGCTGCCCATTTGAGCGCATCATCCTCCGATGCCTGCAACACCACCTGAATCGTATGCTCCCACAGATCTTTATGATGAACCGGGCTGGACTTGTGGAAGTCTCGCATCGCGGCGAACTCCGGCAAGATCAGCTTCAGGACCCCCACTTCATCGAGAAATTCCAGGGCATCTTTGAGGTGGGTGCCCCGAAGAATCTTGGTCATCTCCTGCAGCCACCGCTCCCGACTGATGTCGAGAATGCATTCGGAGTTCTCCGCCGAGGCCTGGCGCAACTCTTCGTCGATGGCAAAGCCCAGCCGACTCTGAAATCGAGCCACTCGCAAGATTCGCAGGGGATCCTCGGCCAGCGTCTCCCAGGGATCTCCCACTACCCGCAAGAGCCCATCCCGAAGATCATCGAGCCCTCCGTAGGGGTCGATAAAATTCTCCTCTCCGTCGATGGCCATGGAGTTGATCGAAAAATCGCGACGACCCAGGTCTTGCTCGATGGTATCGCCGAAGACGACTTGAGGATGGCGGCTTCCCCGCCGGTAATACTCTTCCGATCGATACGTGGTGACCTGACAATCCTTGGGGTATCCCTCCTCTTTGGGCCCGTGCAAGACCGCACCCACCGTGCCGAATTCAAACCCCATATCATAATGGGGAA
>SKNI01000435.1 GCA_007120615.1 Myxococcales bacterium
GAGCCAGACTTGCCAGCAGTAAAATCCCGCGGTGGATGAGATTGGCGTTCATTCTTCACCATCCTGATAACGTTCAAAGACCTCTTCGGCCAGATCGGGGTGGCCGCTCTCTCGTAATAAATTCGCCAGATTTTGCCGACCTTCATCGCTGCCCGCCCGTGCGGCGCGAGCGAACGATTCAAATGCGGCCGGCGTATCGCCCATCTGCTGGCTGGCGAGCCCTTGCAGATTCAGCTCCGTTCCACCGCCCCCGGCCTGCACTGCCCGATGAAAGACCAGCCGTGCGAGGTGAGCATCTCCGCCGTCGAGAAATTTCTGACCCAGAGTTCGAAGCGAATCCACATCCTGACCATCTCGAGCAACCCGCTCACGTAAAATCTCGGCATCTTCCCCAAGCGAGGCACTCCGTCGCGGCCTGGGTGTCTGATAACTCGCCAAAACCGCATCCCAGGGCTCCCCTCGCAGACATCGTTGAACGACGTCATCGAAGAGATAATTATCCCACATTCTCGAAGCACAGGCGCCAAGGGCTTCTTCTGCCGTGGCCCGTAAATTCTCCACGCGACCGGCAATGGCCGCTTCCAGCTGATTTCGCTGGGCCGCCTCCAGATCCGAAGGCAATCTGGTCCGCTCCAGGGTCTGAGCACCGAATTGAAGCGCAAAGGCCAGACGGCTCAGCGAGACCGTCGTATATCGCTGACTCCCCTGGCGGGCGGCGTTGAGATAATTCTGCTGAGTGATATCCATCAGGGTGATAAACTCTTGAATGATCGCGATCTCGGAGAGCTCCGGAAAGCTCTTCAAGGTGGCCAGCATAACCTCTGCCAGACCGTAATGAGCGCGCGCTTCGGCCTCTGCCGATACCATTGTCGTGGCCCCGAGAACCTGCTGAAAATAAGAGGCCGCCTCATTGGGATTTCCGCGAGCCAACTCCGCCAGACCGAGCCGAACGATGACCTCCGGTTGCCCGTCCTCGCTATAATCGATGAGGTCGCCGGCCAACTGTCTCGGAGAATTGTGCCGCTCCAATAAGGTAGAGAAACGCCCCAACGCCGAAGCCCGGCCTCCTGCTCCCTCGCTGGCTGATATGGCCTGTCGATAGAGCGCTTCCGCAGCATCGTATTCTCTCAGTTCATCGCGCAACTCCCCGGCAGCCGTCAGGTATTGAGAACGTCGGTCGGGGTTATTGGTGGCAGCCTGTTCCAGAAAATCAATGGCTTCGTCGTATTCAAATCGGGCCGCCGCCGTCTGCGCCAGGGAGGAGAAGATTCCCGCCAATTCTTCACTGTGGGGATAGACCTGGGCGATCTCTTCGGCCAATTCGTACATCCGAGGGGTGTCTCCGGACGACCGCGCCGCCACGAATGCGTTAAGCAGTGCTCTCTCGCCTAGCTCAGTTCCGCGATGAATATCGGCAAAGTCTCGCAGCGGCGTCAACTCCACACCGTCGTCGCCGGCCGCCGCCAGCGTCAGCACGTCGATCTTCTTCTGCTCGGCGGCCTCCAGAATCTCCCGGATATCGGCCTGCAGGTCCGAGGAGGCCGGCGAACCGCTCGCAAGAAATCGTCGACTCGCATAAATCAGCCCGTCGTAATCGGTGATCGTCAGATAGCTATCCAATACCAGGCGGATGGCCTCTTCAGCCTGTGTCGTTCCGGGATGTTCGTAGGCAACCAGAGCCAATTTATCGATGGCCTCGTCATATTCACCGGCATCAAAATGGCTCTCGGCGATGGCGAATTTCACCCGCCGGGCCCGTTCATCATCGAGGTCCAATAAAAGCAACCGCTGTCCTGCGGAGCGAACCGCGGCCCGGGCCACGACACTCTCATATTGGCTCCGCTCCGACTCCCGCTCCAGGGACGCCTGAAACTGAACCACTGCGTCATAGAGAGCGTCGCGTTTCTCCTGCTCATCCTCCAGAATATTGGCAGCCGCCAGACTCTGCTGGCCGGCCCGAAAATGCTCTCCGGTGACCACCAGCACTTCTGCCAGATTCAACATCATCGCTGCGCGCTCTTCGCTGTCGAGGTAGGTATCCAGGTGCGCTCGGTAAGCGTCTGCTGCCTCTCTGGCCAGCTCTTGCTGACGAGCTCCACTCTCCTCTTTCATCGCTTCCTGAGCGCTGGTGACCAGATCACGAATATAGACTTCAAACTCATCAAAGAGCTCCGCCGCCGTTTGCCGGTCCACCGCAATTTGTCCGTGGTAGCGGGTCAACGAAGAATTGATCAGGCGAACATCATCGGCGATGGTGTCGTAGTCCTCCAACTCACTGAGCGTCGAATAAAGAGTTCGTCCGTCATCGAGGCGCTCTCGAGTCGAAGCCCCGTGGCGCAACAACTCCCGCGACAGGTCACGAGCCCCTTCATATTCGTCGAGCAGCCGATACCGGCGGGCGAGCCGGCCTAGTCCGTTGACGTAATCGCTGCGATTGTCCGACCACTTTTGATAATAGGCCAACGCATCATCGGGCTGGCGCTCCTGACTATAGCAATACGCCAGATCGGCCAGAGAATTTCGTCGCACGTCGACCGATTGATCGACACCGGGGAGGGAATCAATAGCCCTCTCTTCCTCGATCCGCCTTCGATCTCGCTCGGAGGCCCAATTCGAAGTCTTTTCCATTGCGTCTTCGAATTCATCGAGAGCCGTATCACACTCGCCCTGATTGATTCGAACCCAGGCCATCTTATAGTGGGCCA
Source organism: Myxococcales bacterium (assembly GCA_007120615.1). Taxonomy (GTDB): domain Bacteria; phylum Myxococcota_A; class Bradymonadia; order Bradymonadales; family Bradymonadaceae; genus SKNI01. The sequence continues at coordinate 2,706 of SKNI01000435.1, forward strand.
GGCCGGAGGCCGCGCTCAACTCCGCTCCCGTAATCTGAGCATAATAATGAGCTGCTTCTTCCATCTCATTCTGGTCGAATTCAAAATCTCCCAGAACGATCATCGCCTGAAAACGAAGCTGGTGATTGGGATACTCCGCGATCAAGCGCTGCATCGTGGTGCGCATATCGTCGAAGTCACCGAGCTCCCGGTGTTCATGACCCATATTAAAGAGCATCCGAGGGGCTTCCGGACTGTCGGGAAACCGACGAATGGTATTCTGATAAATCTCGATGGCTTCGTTCTTGAGCAATCGAACTTCCGGAACATAGAGATCTTCACCTTCTCCACGCTCTCGCATGGTCGCCAGCTGGTAGTGGTAGCGAGCCTCTTCGCTGAGCAACTCCGCAAGGCGCAGATAGAGTTCCGGAAGATAATGGGCTCCGCGAGAGCGAGCGATGGTGTGCCGCGTTTCATCAATGGCATTTCGCACTTTGGTGATGCGAAGCCGAAGCGCTTCCACCTCGGCGGTGTCGCGCATCTCAAAGGTGGGGGCTGCGCAGGCGCTTAACAGGCTGGCAGCCATCAACACCATCAGACCACTGAAGACCAGTATTTTCACTCTATGCATCGGTCCTCCAGCGGCACGATGAGATCATCGATCTCGTCGGTCCAAAATTCGCCGGTGAATTTGTAGAACACCTGCTCTCCACCTCTGGGCACTTCAAATACCGCGCTGGGAGCCGTGCCCTCTACTCGATCTCGTCCTCGAAGAAGTGCCACACTGATTTCGTGAAGGATCAGGCGAACTCCTTCCGCGGCGCCCAACAACTCCATGGCCACCTGCTCCATCTCTCGGCTCAATAATTCCTGTTCCCGTCGGTCCACTTCCGTCAAAGCCCGGTCGTAAAGATCCGCCAGGTCATTCGACAGTTGTCCACCCAGCCGAGGGCGATTGCGCTCTACCAACTCTCGCTCCCGAATCAACCGAAGGCGATAGCCGGCTAAATCCTCGCTTGCCTCTCGCAGTCGGGCCGCCGAGCGCAGCGCCTGAGATTCGTTCAGTGGCATGCCCTGGCGAAGATCATCGAGAGCCTGGCCGTATTGACCGGCAAGTCGAACCACAGCCGTGCGGGCCGGTTCAAACTGGCAGAGCTGCTGAAGGTTGAGCGCTTCCAACATAAACCTCTCCGGAGCGATGAGGTTCTGAAACGAGGGCGCGTCCAGCGCCAGCAAAAGCCCCAGGGAGCGTCGATAATTGTGGAGGTAAAATTCGGTCCAGGCCATCTCCAACAAGAGATTGGGATCATCCGGTGCGGTCTCTCGAATCGATTGGTAGCGCTCCAACGCCTCTTCGAATCGTTGCTCCTCAAAGGCCAGCCTGGCCAGTGCTCGATGAATGTCATCGGAGAGGTCTTCGGGCAAATCCCCTTCAAAATCCTCCAGAATTGACTCCAACTCCTCCGACGCTGCATCCAGTTGATAGTCTGCTATCTTGTCGACGGCCATCACATAGCGAGCTCTCGCTTTGTAGGGACTGTCCTCAGGAAGTTTATCAAAGAACCCCTGAGTCCACTCCGTCTGCCCCTGACGCAAGCTATGCAGACCTTGATGGTAGTGAACAAATGCCTGGGCGTCAGTGGTCAACCCGGAGATATCCGCGGTGGCCACAAACCCATCGATCAACGTCCACTGATCGTGGGGATAAGTCTGCACAATTTCGGCGAGCGCCACCACGGCGTCTTCGACCAGCTCAACATCTCGTCGGGCCGAGGCGATCTCGAAATACCACAGCGACGCCCCGTAGCTTAACTTGAGGTCTCTGAGGTTATCCGCCAAAAGCCGGATCGCCCGATCGTAGCGTGGATCATCGACCGTCCCGCTTCGAAGATAGTGATGGGCTGCCCGCGCCGCGAAGGGCGAATCTCCTTGCAGAGACGCCTCCACCGCTTGCGAGAAGACCCCATCACGCTCTTCTGCCAATTGCGCTCCAGAACATCCCGTGGCCGAAGCCAACAGAAGCACCACAGCGACCATGCCTATTAACGCCTGTGCTCTCATCGGCTTAAAACCCCAATGATATTCCGAGCCCAATCGAGATCTCATCTTTATAGCTGAGATCTTGAAAGAATTGGTCGTCGGGAAAGATCAAATATCTCATATCCAACCGAAACGAGATCCGCTCGCTCGAAAATAACCGCACGCCGGCACCGAGGCTTACCCCCGGTCGGGTGCTTCGCGTAAACCAACCGTAGGCTCCACCAACGGTCAATAACATCTCACCATGCTGCAAGGAGTCATTGAGCCATGACCCTTTCCAATACAACGGCTTAAATACCGCATTGGACGTCACGTAATAATTCAACACCTCAAAAGGCGACGGAAAGATATCCAACGCTTCCAATTGCCCTTTCAGACGGGTATCCACATGAAAGGAATAATGAAAGTGGGCTACCTCCCAGGCAAAGAGCTCCGAGAAATGAAGACTATATCCTCCGGATACGGTCAACCCTTTGGTGAATGCATCCAGCGGAAGGGCTCCCACCGCAGCGGTGATCTCATGGCGCTGAATATATTGGCGATCTTGCACCACCAGCGAAGAATACGGCCGAAGACCTTCCTCTTCCTGGGCGGAAACCGTCGCGGGCACAATCACCAGACTCAGCAAAATCAAAACCGCCAAGCCTGAGAAGATGGTCCGTCTCATAAATTTGACTCCAGATAGAACTCTCGGAACAATCAAGCTCCCTCTGAGTTCGTGACGAATGGGACTGGTTTTTGGTCTGGCATTGCGAGGATAAAACAAAATCTGACGAGTGACCAGCTCTGGTTTGGATCTCCAACAGGACCTCATTCTAAGATAGAGGCTGGCCAGAGTGCCACATCCTCATTTATGCTCGCAAACACGGAAGTCCTCTTGGATGAGATACCCTATGATTGCGATTCACCGGATCTATTATGGCGCTCTAGTGGGAGCGGGATTGCTGTTCTTTTCGGTCGGCTGTGTCTCCGACGAAGCGGTCTTCACCCAGGGGCGGCTGCAGGCGTTTTGTGACCGCACGATTCCGATGTGCTCCACCCGGGCTACCTGTTTGATCGATGATGAGTCTTTCGTAAAAAGCCAATTCCCCGGGGGGGTGCGTTCGGTCGTTCGAAATACCTTTGACGACGATCGTCTCGTGGTTCGCATCTTGCTGACTGAGGCGCTCGCTCCCGGCACCGTATTGCAGGTTGATTTGCAATCCGCTGATTGTGGGCAGGTCGACATGGAGCGAATTGCAGATGTCGACTTATTCCAAGAAGCCGGAAATGATCGCGTCTTCGAATTTGAGTTAGACTTTCATGGAAGAGGCGATCATTTGCTTTCGGTATTCTCAGATATGAACGCCCAATATCTGCTCACTGTGGACTTTGAATAGCCCTTATTCAATAACACATTCGTCGGCCGCCTCGTCGCAGATCTCTCCGTCCTCACAATCTTCATCCTGGGTGGCCACCGTGCACACCGGGTCCGGATCGGGCTCTGGCACACACTCATCGGCCGCCTCGTCGCAGATCTCTCCGTCCTCACAATCGTCGTCCTGGGTGGCCACCGTGCACACCGGGTCCGGATCGGGCTCTGGCACACACTCATCGGCCGCCTCGTCGCA
>SKNI01000125.1 GCA_007120615.1 Myxococcales bacterium
GATCTCGATCATCGATCAACGATCCCCGACAATCTCCTTGCGCCCTGCACGGGTTGTGCATAAGTTGCCGCGAACCACTTGTCCTCATCACTTCTCGCGCCGAGGCCTCATATGTCTAACCGATTGGTGTCCCTGGTCAAACGCGGAAATACCCGCGCTTTTCACGACGCCGTACGCGATCTTCTGGAAAAAGATCAACCCGTCTCCCTGGAGGGTGCCACCTTCAGCGAGCTGACCCTGACCGGTTTCGATTTCTCGGATATCGACCTGACCCACTGCGCCTTTGAAAACTGCACTCTCTCAGAGGTGCGCTTTGTCAACTCCGTGCTAGACGGAGCCTTCTTTGACGCGGTGACCTTGCTTCATTGTCATTTCGAAGAGGGAGATTTCGAGGGCTGGGCCCTGGACGCCAGCACCCTGGGCCGGTGCTCCTTTACCAATGTCGAGCTCCACGAAAACGAGTGGACCGACTGCCGACTCAACGATTGTGAATTGGAGTCGGTCACCGCCAACAGTCTGTGGATGGAACGGGTCACCTTTCAGGGCGGACATTGGAAGGGATTTGGGGTCGACGCCGGAAATTGGACCCATGTAACGCTGCGGGATATCTCGATTACGGACCTCGATCTGGGAGACGTGGAGATCCGCAATTGTTATCACGTCGACAGCGCTCTTGCCGGATCCAACTGGCCGGAGGGCTTTATGAAGAAGTCGGGACAGCGAAAGACGCTGTGATCACCGCAGATTTCGCTGCACCATCTGCTGGGCCACAAAGCTGGCCACATCAGGGGCTGTGGTGCGCGGCCCGAATCCGGCATCAAAGCCCAACTCCAGGGCCAACTCGTGAGAGATCCGAGGACCTCCGCAGACCACCACCAGGCGCTGGCGAATCCCCTCGGCTTCCAACATATCGGTCAGCTCCGATAAATTGCGGATATGAACGTCTTTCTGGGTCACCACCTGGCTGACCAGGAGGGCATCGGCCTTTCTCTCCACCGCCTCGGCAATAAGATCTTCATTTCGCACCTGCATCCCCAGATTGACGGCCTTAATCATGGGGTAGCGCTCCAGACCATACTCCCCGGCGTATCCCTTCATATTCATGATCGCATCGATCCCCACCGAATGGGCATCGGTACCGGTGCAGGCTCCCAGCACCGTAATTTTTCGCCCGATCTGAGTGGAGATATAGTCGTTTATCTCCCCGAACTCCATTCGCTCCGACTCTACCTCCGCTACTTCAATGCGGGTATAATCGATGGTCTTGGTGAACCTCCCGTAGACGATAAAGAACGTATAATCATCGCCCAGATCCTTCATATGATAGACCTGGGGCTGGCGAAGTCCCATCTTTTGAGCCGTCCGCCTGGCCGCCTCGCGAGCGCGCTCACCAAAGGGAACCGGAAGGGAGAAGGAAAGCTGCACCTGCCCGTCATCGAGGGTATCGCCGTAGGGCCGGACCCGCTCTAAGTCGGGAGGGGTTACCCCTGTTCTTCCTTTCGTCGCCATATCTTCTCCTTGTGCTGCTTTCACGACACTCCACCACCGCAGAAACGACCGCGCTGGCCGGCGTCGACTACTGATTTTGCTTCCAGTTCTCATAGGGATTCGCTACGAGTCGGGCATTATAATAATTGACCTCTCCGGTCACCTCTTCGCCCACCCATGAGGGCCGGATGAATTGCTCATCGGGACGTCCCAACTCCACCTCCGCCACCACCAGCCCGGAGTTGGGGCCTTCGAATACGTCGACCTCCCAGATATGATCGCCTACCTTTACCTCGTGACGCACTTTCTCCAGACTTCGACCGACGCAGAAGACCTCCAACATCGTCCGGGCATCGTCCAGGGGAATCTCATATTCAAACTCCCGACGCACCAACCCCTGAGCCCGACCCTTGACGGTCAAAAACCCGCGGGGACCCTTGATACGAACCCGGATCGTCCGATCCGCTTCGGTGCTCAAATAGCCCTGTCGAATCACATAGGTCTTGTGGACGGCCTGACGCCATTGGTCATCATCCACCAGAAATTTTCGTTCGATCTCCACTCCCATCGATTCATCCTCGATTCGAATCGGCCGACCGGGGTCCGCCGCAAGAAAATTACCCGTTGAGGTTGACCATCACCGACCTGTGCGAACGTTGCACTTTCTAGCAGTCATAACAGACCGGATTTGCCCGGGCCTTATCGGTAACCGTCTCCGCGGAAAAATCGTGGCACGGGTTGCAGTGCTGGTCAATCGCCGTAGCTCAAAACGCTTTGGCCCTGCACCGAGGTCTACCTGTGATAGCCATCAACACCAAACCAACGAGCGACTCCCTACAAAATATGCATCGAGATCTTAGCCATCGAAACCACATCTGGCCCAGCCCCCGGGTGGACAGCCCCCTTGTCACCGAAGGCGAACTTCGCCGCGCCCGCGACCAATGGTCCCACCGGGCCTGCGCTACCTATATCTCCACCACTCGGGCAGCGTCCATCTTCCATCAGCTAACCCTCCTCAGCGCCCCCCTGACCGCACTCACCGGAGCCAGCTACACCGTGGCCGAGATGACTCGCCATCTCTCCATCACTCTCCACATCGCGGCTCCATTGGAGGTCTCGGAGAACCTGCGAATCCAGGAGCAATTCTTTCATCCTCCCCAACCCCCTCCTACCTGGGAGCAACTCTTTGACCAGGTGCTGCAATTCTTCTGCTTTAATCTGGCCCTTTCGGTCCCGGTGTACGAGGCGATCTCGGCGGCGACCTCGGACAAGGCCATCGCAGAGTTGGCCACCGCCCAGGCCGAGAGTCTGGCCGAACTCGTCGGCTATGGGCATGCCCTGATCTCCTGGATGGGCAGCGATCTTCCCACCCGCACCACCGCCGCCACTCAGGCCCGGCTTCCCGGGCTCCTGGCCGCATTTGAATCTCTCTGTGGGGGCAGCGCCGAGGTCCTCGACCAGTTGGCCGGCACCGAGATCTCTGTGGAAACTCGCTCCGGAAACCTTGGCACCCTCGATGATCACCATCGGGCGGCGATCTTTTACCACGCTCTGAACAACTCCATCTTTCCGGTCCTCGATGATCTGGGGTGGCAGGGCTTTGAAGCCTGGCGTCGCCACTATCGCCACGGTGGATCCCTTGAGCCGCGCCCCATCGTCGTTGCCGGTATCGGAACCCATGACTCCCTGTAGCTCGTATTAATTATTCCCGAAGTCTCATATCTTCTTGCCGCCAATGCCGGCTTTCAATTTCCTATTCTTTTCCCTACCCTAGCCTCCAGGAAAAGTGCCACTTCGCTCTCATTTTCTCGCCGAGCGCCCAATGAAATGTCATCTTCGTGCTGTTTTTTCCCTGGTTCTCTTTACAATCTTTTTTTTATGGGCCGGTTGTGGTGGGGAGGACCAGGAGCCGATTCCCCTTGATCCGGCCGAAAACCAACCAGGTGATGGTGACGCCGACGCCGACGGCGACGGCGATGGCGATGGCGATGGCGATGGCGAGGTCGGTACCAACGGCGACGGCGACGGCGAAGAGCCCGATCCCGATAATCCGGTGATCGATGGCGAAGCCTGCTCCGACGATACTCATTGCCAGAGCAATACGTGCCTGCCGGCTCCCGACTGGCCCGACGGCTACTGCAGCACTGTGGGCTGTTCTACCTTCGAAGATTGCGCCAATGAAGAAGGTAGCGATGCCAACAGATGCCTGCAGAACCCCCGCGGCGACAACTTCTGCATCCGCATCTGTAACCCCTCCACCGGCGAACCCTGTCGCAGCGGATATCAATGTCAACCCATCGGCACCGCCGGTGACGGGTGGTGTGCCCCAAACCCCAACGACGTAAGTGACATCGACGGTGACTTCCCCTTCGAAGTACACTGTGAGAGCACCGTCAACAGCACCGCAGATATCAGTTACGGGGTCTCCGATGATAGTACTTCTTATATGGTGGTACCCCTGACCGGCGGTGGTGGATGGCTCGACCCGGTCAATATCACCACCGCTTCGGGAACCACGATCAACTTTCGACAGGAGAACAGCTTCCAGACCGCCGGGGCCCAACTCTTCGGTTCGGTCAATCCCACAGTCATCCCGGCCGCTCCCCAATTCGGCTTTCAATTAGACAGCGGCCTCCACACCTACCGGCTCAACACCCAGGACGCTGAGATGTGCTATTTCATCATCGAGTCCTCCGGGCCGAGCACCACCATTGACCTCAATATCTACCTGGTCGGCCTCGATGGCATCACCGCCTCCAATGCCGCCTCCAGCCCTCACCTTCAGGCGATGATCTCTCATGCGGAGAGCCTGTATAATCAGGCCGACATCTCCTTTGGAGAGGTCCGCTATCTCTCGGTGTCTTCGGAAGCCGAATCGGCCTACAGCACGATCCGTAGCCAGGGCGATGTCGGGGCCCTGGCTGCACAATCCACCTATCCGGGGACCGATAGAGATTCGGTGCTGAGCGCCAATATCTTTATCGTGCGCCGCTTTGCTTTCTCCGGTGGCGGCGGAGTCCTGGGACTTTCCCAGGGAATCCCCGGCGTGGCCGGATTGCATGGCACCGCCATCAGCGGCGTCGCTCTTACCGGACAATATTTGGGATACGACCTGGGCGGTGGGATCAACGGCAACGAATTCACCGCCAATGTTTTGGCCCATGAGTTGGGTCATTTTCTGGGACTCTTTCACACCAGCGAGACCAACGGCAGGCGCTTCGACCCTCTGGAAGATACCCCTGAGTGTACCGATTTCAGCAATCCCACGGGCTGCCCGGACTGGGGAAATCTGATGTTCCCCATGGCCGACATCCGTAACGACACGGTGACCTCGGATCAATCCTACGTCATCGGTGTCAACCCGCTTACGAAATAACCCGCTTTTTTTAGCTCCTGGTTTTGGTTAGCCTTAGCTCAACCTTTGCGAATGATTTCTGTCTATCTTGTCCCGAGTCCTGCATGAAATTGATTTTACGGATCGTCGTCCTCATCGTTTTCGCTCTTGGAACAGCCTTCGGGTCCACCGGTTGTGTGGAAGAGAGCGAGGCAGAGCGACCGATCCCGCTGCCCTTTGAGGGCGACGGCGACAATGACCGGGAAGCCGACGGCGACGGCGATAGCAGCTCCGATCCTGACGGCGATAGCAGCTCTGACGGCGACAGCAGTCCCGACCCCGACGGCGACGGCAGTCCCGACCCCGATCCCGATGGCGATGGTGATCCCACCCCTCAGGGCGCCGACGAATTGAGCGGAAATTTCCCATTTCATCTCCACTGCGAAAGCGCTTCCAATAATATCGTCACGCTCAACTACACCATCTCCTCCTCGGCTACCTCCTATATGGTCATGCCCATCACCTCTAACGGGGGATGGCTTTATCCCATACGCATTACCACCCCCTCGGGAACGATCATCGACTTTACGGAAGAAAACGCCTTCCAGGCTCGAGGTGCCCAGTCCATGGGAGCGCTCAACCCGACGATCATCCCGGCGGCCCCCCAATTTCAATTTCAATTTGAGGCCGGCGATCACAGCTACCGACTTCAAACCAACGACACTGAGATCTGCTTTTACGTCGTAGAATCGACGTCTTCTAACTCCCAACTCGATCTCAATATCTATCCCGTCGGTCTCGACGATATGGATATCACCGCCGACAACGCCTCCACCCATCCCCAGCTTCAGGCGATGATCTCCGAGGCGGAGTCAATCCTCGGTCAATCGGGCCTCTCCCTGGGCAGGATTCGCTATGTAGAGTTCCCCCCGGACGCCGTAGATGGACTGCGAGTGATGCGCGATGAAAACGACCTCTTTGAATTACTTAGCCATTCACAGTGGCCCGGAACGGACGTGGACAGCGCCATGAGCATCAACCTCTTCCTCGTTGAGCAATTCTCCTTCTCCGATGGCGACGGTGTCCTGGGAGTCTCCATGGGAGCTCCGGGAGCGGCCGGCCTTCACGATACCGGACTCAGCGGGGTGGCTCTCACCGGAGAATATATCGGCTATCAGCTCCACGGCGGCATCGATGGGAACGCCTTTACGGGAAATATCATGGCCCACGAGCTGGGGCATTTTCTCGGCCTGCAGCATACCAGCGAACTCGACGGGCAGAACTACGACCCCCTCGAAGACACACCGGAGTGCACCAATATGAGTACGAATAACCTCACCAATTGTCCCGACTGGGGTAACCTGATGTTCCCCGTCGCCGCCCCTCAGAATAATACATTGACCTCGGATCAATCCTTCGTCATCGGCGTCAATCCACTCACGAAATAACCTCGGAGTCCCTCCCATGAAAATCTGGATCATTCTTATCCTCCTCGCCCTTCTGGCCGC
>SKNI01000592.1 GCA_007120615.1 Myxococcales bacterium
AATCTCTCACCATTCTGATGCAGAACCGTATAACAAGCCCAACTCTTTCGCTACCCGGAGCGCGGACCTCCGCGCTCCGAGGGCGGTCCCACGCGCCAGTAGCAAAATTGTTGCCATAGCGGTACGATGGACCCGGTCCGCAGTTGCACAACGATACTTGTTTTACCGGAGGCTGTATTATGACAAGAATCCTTCTTGTCGAAGACAACGAAATGAACCGCGATATGCTCTCCCGCCGCCTCTCCAGAAAAGGCTATGAGGTCGTCTTAGCCTGCGACGGAAAGGAAGCCATCGAGAAAGCCCAGACCACCGCTCCCGCCATCATCTTGATGGATCTGAGCCTCCCTGTGCTCGACGGATGGGAGGCCACCCGACGTCTCAAGGCCGACTCTCAAACCAGCGATATTCCGATCATCGCCCTGACGGCCCACGCCATCGACAGCGATCGGGAGGAAGCATTGAAGTGTGGATGCGATGACTTTGATACCAAGCCCATCGATATGTCCAGACTGCTCACAAAAATTACGGCCTTTCTGGGCTAATCGCCGCTAAGCAGCACTCCTTCCTCGACGACACCCGTCCCACCGCCCTCGGAACGAAGGGCGATGCGATTTCGCCCTCTGGCCTTCGCCTCATAAAGCGCCTGGTCGGCCCGTCGAAAAATGGCTGTTAAATTGGTGTCTTCCTCGCTCATCGTAGCGACCCCGATGCTGGCCGTACAGTTGTATTTTACGCCGGCATTGGACACAAAACGCAGGTCTTCGATCGCCTGACGCAGTCGCTCGGCGGCGTTTTCCCCGTGGGGCTTCAAAGGGGTGTCCGGCAAAACGATGATGAACTCTTCCCCGCCGTAGCGGCCGAGAATATCATCGCCCCGAAGGTTCTCATCCAACGTCTGCGCCACCCGTCGCAACACGGCGTCGCCGTCGAGATGGCCGTGTAGATCGTTGACCGCTTTAAAGTGGTCCAGATCCAGGACCAACAGCGTCAACGGCCTGTTTCGTCTCTTCGCCCGGCTCAACAGAGAACTCGCCCGCTTAAAGAAATACCGCCGGTTGAGCACTCCCGTCAGATCGTCGGTGGAGGCGTGTAGCTGCATCGTCTCCAGACGCACGCTCTGCCCGATGGTAGTGCTCACGTGTCTGCCGACGCGGGAGGCCAACTCGATGACCCCATCGCTAAATGAACGCTCCGCAGACCGCCGCAAGGTCACCAGGCCGATGGGACTCGCTGCGTCCAAGGCCATCAGCGGTACGCATAAGAGATGGCTCCCCTCAATAACCACAAAAGGTTCCCAATCTTGCCCCTCGCCCCGGACCAACTCCTGGAAAGGAGGCCGTTGACTCTCTTTTGATCCGCTCTCGGCGAGGTCTCCCCAAGACGCGATGACCTTGCCGCTGCCTCCGTCGGCCAGCCACAGATAGGCTACTTCGCAATCGATGAGTTGGACGATCTTCTCCAAAATCGCCTGGGCCACCTGACTGGAGTCGGTCCCCTCGGTGCCCACCATAGCGATGGCCCGAAGAATATCGGCCACGCGACGCTGATAGCGCTCCTCGGAGACCACCGACTCTAACTGGCGAACCGACCCCAGAAGTGACCAGGCCGACTCCCGGATGCGCCCGACCTCCGAGGCTTTGGTCCCCTCGGCGTCTTCCATCAACATCTCACTGTAGCCTATCACCGCCGACAACCCGTCGCGAATCTCTCGACTCAAATCCGCCAGGACCCTCGTGTTTTTATGGGCCGCGTCGACATATTCTTCAAGAACTTCCCCCAGCTGCCGATCGAATTCTCTGGAAAACTCGAGGTCTTCCCAGAGGGCCATCTCATCAGCACCTTTCTTTTTGCCTTCCTGGGGTGAATCTGACATAGGACTTCCCCTGCCGAAGCTCGTCCGTGCAGTCTGGCGCGATACCGGCGCCCGAAGTTAAAAATTTTCCATTCACCTTTTACAATACTGGATTCTGGAGCGCTTGTCCCGTGGCACTTATAACTACCCAATAAATCCACTCCAGGTTCAACTTTCATCGCCCCTCCAGTGATTCCAGGGAACGTCGAATTTCCGCTAAAATCTCCCCCGTCGCCCGTCCGGACTTCTCGATAATCCTGGCGGTATCGGCTTCCAGGCTGGCCACCTCCGCAGCGGTCAACTCCTTGGCCGTGCAGACCACTACCGGCACATCTCCAAATCGCTCATCGCTTCGAAAACGACGCAAGAACTCAAACCCGTCGACCTCGGGCATCATCAAATCCAGTAGGATCAGGTCCACAGCCTCCCGATCTACCACTTCTAATCCCTGCTCTCCGTCTCCTGCCTGAAGCACCCGCCAGCCCTCCTTTCGAAGAATTCGGTCCAACAACTCCCGGGTCGCCTGGTGATCTTCGACGATGAGACAGGTATTTCGGGATTCCCCCAGCGCATAAGGCCGCAACAGCTCCACCAGCTTTCGACGATCGATGGGCTTGGTCAGGTAATGGTCCGCGCCCAGGGCAAAGCCCCGCTTCTTCTCGTCCAGCATGCTGACCAGAATCGCCGGGATCTCGCACACTTCCGGGTCCGACTTCAGCGCATTGAGGGTCTGCCACCCGTCCATCTCGGGCATCAACAGATCCAGGGTTACTGCCATCGGCTTTAGCCGGCGAACCAACTCCAACCCCTGACGACCATCGGGGGCTGCCGCCACCTGATAGCCCTCATTTTCCAGGACCCGAGTCAGCAGATCGCGCGCCGAATCATCATCCTCGATCACCACCACAACCGGGGCGTCCTCTTTGCTGGAAAGCTCGTCGAGCATCCGAATCATCGAAGGCCCACCCTCCACCTCTATCGCCTCCTCCCTTTGAAACTCCACCGGGAGCAGCACCGAAAATGTGGTCCCCTCTCCGGGGGTCGACTCCACATCGATCGTCCCTCCCAGGAGACGACAATATTGCTTGGTGATCGCAAGGCCCAGTCCGGTCCCTCCAAATTTACGCGTCGTCGAGGCGTCGGCCTGCCGAAATGCATCAAAGACCAGGGCCAACTCCTCTTCGGTCATCCCCACCCCCGTATCGATCACCGAAAACCGAACCTTCGTGCAGTCATCCACCCCTTCCGCCCGCAGACTCACCGTTCCTTCGCTGGTAAATTTACAGGCATTGCCCAGCAGGTTCAGCAAGATCTGACGCACCTTGGTGACATCGGAAACCATCGTGATCTCATCACCCGCACATTCTACCGCGATCTCATTGTGGTTATTCGCCGCCAGCGGTTTGATCGTCTCCTCGATATCACCGACGATCTCGGAGACCGAAAACTCCGAAATCTCCAGATCAACCTTACCGGCCTCCACCTTGGAGAGGTCCAGGATATTATTGATCAGCGACAAGAGGTGATGCCCGGCCTTTCGAATGCGCCGCTGATCTTCGACAAATCGCTCGTCTCCCTGCTCCTCCATCTCCTCGATCAAGAACTCCGAGTAGCCGATCACCGCGTTGAGCGGCGTCCTCAACTCATGGCTCATATTGGCCAAAAAGGTGCTCTTCGTGCGACTGGCCATCACCGCCTCGTCGCGGGCGACCTCCAATTCCTTATTGAGCTTCTGCAACTCCCGCTCGGCCTCTTTTCGCTCCGTAATATTGCGACAGAGTCCCAGAATTACCTTCTGTCCATCCACCATAAATGCCCCCACCCGGGTCTCCACCGGATAGGTACTCCCGTCCTTTCGCAGATGAGTCCCCTCCACGGTGAAGACCTGGTCGGTGGTCATATCATCCCAGATCGCGCCCGGTTTGAGCTCCATCTCAAAGTCGGCCACCACCATCGAGTTCAACTCTTCTCGGCTATACCCGAGCATCTCACAGGCCGCCTCATTGACGTCAATGATCCGCCCCCGGGTGTCGTGAATCATAAATCCATCGGCGGCATGACGGATCATCTCATCGAAGTTGCGATCCAGGATCAGGGCACCACGGGCTCGCTCCGCAAAAATATCATCAGCCTCCTCCAAAAATTTGCGCCACATCTGCGGCGAGGGGGGCTCATCAGCCGATAAGCCCAGCGCGGTCAATTTTGCATTCAGAAGGGGATGAAATGAATCGTAGTCAGACATAGGTCTCTCGAAATAATATTGTGTAAACAACCTCTACTTGAAACGATACTTTCGGCGGCCTGTTCTGTCCATTGCAGCCGCGATTGTCTCAGAACTCTGAGATCAACACCGCGGTTTTTCAAGGATTTCCATCCAAAACGTGGAATCAGGCCGACGACACCGTGCACGCTCGGCAGGCACAATTCCTGCATCTATGAAGTCATGTCCTTTTGAGTTATCGTGAGAGCACCGATCATCGACCCCAATGGAGTTACCCATGAGAGTTCTGAGTTTTGTCAGCGCGATATTTTTACTTTTCCTCGCCACTGCTTCCACCGCCTGGGCGGATGAGTGTGACTGTCCCGACGATTACGATTGTGAAGTCTCCACCATCAGTTACTGTGAAGAGTCACCCCCCTGCGACCCCGGTGACGAAGAATGCTTCACCGACGAGCCCAATTGTTATGAAGAAACCCGGACTCGTTGCATCCCACCCCAATGTGAAACCGACAGCGACTGCTCCGGCGACACCCTCTGCGTCGAGTACGTCTACGAAGCCTGCGCCGGCGGTGGTAGTTCGCCTGGCTGCGCCGACGGTCCAGACATCGGAGTCGGCTCCGACGGTGAAGACCCCGACAGCGGTGATGACGAATCCGAAGACACCGACGACACCGAAGAGACCGACTGTGTGGTCGAAGACAGCGACGAGCCGGAGTGCGACATCTCCATCGAGCGCTATTGCGTACCACCCTATCTTGCTCCCTGCGACGAGGACGCCGACTGCGGTGACGGCTTCACCTGCGAGGATGACTCCATGGTAAGCTGCGTGGACAGCTCTGATCCGAATACCGAACCAGTATGCGAGTCGGGTGACGAAGACGGCCCCGGAAGATGTTCGCTGGATCGTGCGGAATGCCAGGCCGACGCCGATTGTGAATACGGCTTTGTCTGTCATGACAGCGATGGGCCCGCCTGTCCTCCTCGCAGCGACGGCGACGACCCAGATGACGGCGACGACTGCAGTGGTACAGCCCCTGGATTCTGCGCTCCTCCCGATTATTACTCCCATTCAACCGGAGGAGACCGAGAGCCCACCAGCGACACTCCCGGCTCCACCGAAGAGGGCGAACTCATCGACAGCAGCCGGGTCGGCGACGACGACGGGTCTGCTCCCAACGACAGCGCCGGACAATCGGGAGAAGCCGAAAGCGCCGGAGGCTGCTCCACCACCGGAGAGTCCACCCCCTCTCTCGTCTTCGTCATCGCGCTGCTCGCCGGCGCTGTGGGCATCCGCCGACGTCGCTGACCTCACCGAATTCACTTATAAGCCGCGTTAAAATAAGAGCCGCCGATCTTCGGATCGGCGGCTCTTTTTTATGAATCTCAAATAAATTTAGATCCATTACTCTCGTCTCGCGTTCATAGACAAATATGATTATGCTCGAGCACACCACAGACAACCGGCTTTTTGGAGATGATGATGGATTCCAACGAATCAACCCTGAGCGCTTCGGTAATCATTTCAGTCACCCTGGCCCTGATCATCGGACTGGGCGGCGTCTTCTGGATGGTTCGTTCCGACTCCGTCGAGGAGCCCGAGACCACTGCCGACGAAGAGGTCATCGACGTCGTTGAGGTTCAGGCCATCGAAGAGTTTGAGATTGTGGAGCGCGAGAAGGTCGAACCCCTCCCCGCCGAGGAAGCCCCACCGGAGAGTAACCGCATCCCCGACGACCCCTTTGATAATTTCCGAGCTGCCTACCGGGAGCATTACGAAAAGAATCAGCGCCGACTCCTCCACGTTACCATCGATCGTCCCTTATACCGGCCGGGGCAGACCATTTACTGGCAAAGCTGGCATCTATCTCCCGGCCCCCTCGGACGCGACAGCGGCGACGGATCTGACGTAACCGTGGAATTGCTCGACCCCCGCGGCGAAGTCGTAGAGAAAAAAGAAGTGACCATCGAAGAGGGACTGGTCACCGGTAGCTTCGAGATGGACGAAGAGGCGTATTCGGAAGCGATGGCCCAACCGGCGGTGGTGTTGCCCGAGGAGGCTCGTGCCGGAATCGAGGTGGAAGTCGTTGCCGGGCAAGACAACGTGCATGACTTCACCTTCTGACTTCTGACTGGTAGGAATTTTACTGACTGGTAACTTCGGTAGGAATAGTGTTTGAGAATGCCGACTCGCGCGCGGAGGTTCTCCGGCTTCTTTGATACTCTTCATAGCGAGGGCTTGCTATGGTCCGAAACGC
>SKNI01000332.1 GCA_007120615.1 Myxococcales bacterium
AGGCTGTTGATGAAAAAGCCCATGAACGTAACCAGGGCCGCCGGAGGCAGAATCCAGAAGGCGGCCAGGTTCAGTTTCGGAAAGGCCATATCTGGCGCACCGATCTGAATGGGCACGACAAAGTTTCCGAGCCCGGTGTAGGCCGGGATAATAAAGAAAAAGATCATCGCCGTGGCGTGAAAACCGGGCAGCGCATTATAGAAGCTGGCGTCGGTAATGACGCTGGGTCCGGCTTCCGCAAGTTGGGCACGGATCATCACCGAGAGCACAGCGCCGACGATGCCCATGATCAGGGAAAAGATAAGGTACATAACGCCGATGCGCTTGGCGTCGGTGCTGCACAGCCATTCCTTGATATAGACCCATAAAGAGGTTTTAGCCTCTTCGGTTAGAGGGGAAAGGTAGCCTTTGGCTTTAATTTCCATGATGCGATGCCTCGCCTTATCTTGGCCTGCTTAAAGTAGCGGCCAGTTCTGCAGTTGATGAATCATCTCACCGCCGATGTACGTCATCGGCGGAAAAAAGAAAACGATATCAGTTCAGCTCACTACGAATCTCTTGGACTTCAAACGGTTGTACTTCCGGGGCTTCATTTCCGAAGGACTGGCGAATGAAGGTCAACAACGATGCCAGTTGAAAGTCGGTCATGGAGCGAGCGACGGGGGACTTTTTGCCCGGCCAGTCGTCGCTGTCGCGGCCTTCAATGAGCAGTTGTGCCAGGGCATCGGGTTCACCCAATACGATCTCGCTTCCGGCGAGGTCAGGGATGAAGTCAGGACCCACTCCATCGGCACCGTGACAGGTGACACAGCTTTGATAGATGCGCTCCCCGGTGTCCAACAGGTCAGCGGCCGGGATGGGCTCGGCGCCGCCCGCAGGGAAGGGGGGCAGCCCCAGTGTTTCCCGCATCGCTGCGACGTCATCGGGTTCGATAATGCCGCCGTCGTTGCCCCATGAGACTCGCTCATGGTTGATGGCCGCGGCGATTTCCACATCATTGAGGATCGAGCCGAAGGGAGGCATGGGCCCCTCTCCGAGAAGGACAATTTCGATATGGTCGTCGATCATATCTTCCTGCATGACTCGTGCGGCACCGGCGAGGGCGGGGTTGGTTCCCACTCCCTGACCTTCGTCGCCGTGACAGACCGTGCACTGACTGGAGTAGATGGCTTCCGGGTCGGGGTCTACGACCATGGTTTCCATATCGCGAACCCAGCGCTGAAAGCTCGACGGGGTCATCACCACGGTTCGAAAGTACATATCCCAGTGACCGAAGCCGCATAATTCTGCACAGGTTCCGGTATATTCAACGGCATTGTAATTGGCGTAGGGAGAGACCTCTTCGACGGTTCGACTGGCGCCGAGGTAAGATACGGTCCTCTCCAGACCAGTGACCGGTCGAAGGGAAGCGTCCTCACGGGTGGCCAGAAAGTCGGGCCGAGTCTGAGGAAGAAGAAGGTCGTTCTTTCCTACGGTCGCAAAATCTTCGGCACGGACCTGACCGATGGGTCCGTCTGCTCGGAACCACCAATAATTGAAACGACCGGGGACGGCGTCGATCTTGACCCCGAGGTCGGGGATGAAGATCGCGTGGAGCACGTCCCGAGCGGTGACTTCCAATTTGATATTAGTGTGCGCCGGGACCACCAGATCAGTGTGACTCATGCCACCCTGGTCGGGGTACACAAATTGCCAGTCCCACTGGTAGGCGATGGCCTCGACGGTCATGTCGATATCGTCGGGGACGACCTCGGTGGAGAACATCACGTTGATGGTGGCAACACCGATCCAGACCTGGATGATAAGTGCAGCCATGGTCCAGCCAAATTCCAGCTTGAGATTACCGTGGTTTTGTACGGGCATCTCATCTTCGTCGCGCCGACGGAATTTGATGATCGCCACCAGGAGCACGCCCTCGACGATGATCAAGATCCCCAGGCAGATCTTGGCGATCATATTATAAAGTGCCGTAATCTCACGACCGCCGTCGGAATACAGGGCGACGAACTCGCCGGAACCGGGGACGGCAAAGGCCATTACCGGTATCAGGGTAGCGGTGAGAAAGACGAGGAGCGCAACCGCTCCGAGGATGTTGAGTTTCTTCACTGGGCCGCTCATCATTGAATTCATATCCGGTGTTTTACTCTTCATTGGCGGTCTCATCGGCCGGTGAGGGAGTTTCCTCGTCCACAGCTTCTTCTTCTTCTTGTGCTTCTTGTTCTTCTGTCTGAACTTCCGTTTGCTCTTCTTCAGTTGGTTCTTCTTCGCTATCCGGGGATTCTTCACCCTCAAGTTCGTCACCCTCGAGTTCTTCTTCGGGTTGGGCATCGGTGTCGAGAATGCGAACTCGGTCCCGTCCTTCGCCGTCGAATTGTGCGATATAAGCCTGAATATCTTTCCAATCTTGCTCCCCGAGGCCAGTTACGGAGGGCATATTCGGGATCGTTGCGTGCGGTCCGGCGAGGGTGCGCCGGGCGACGTCGCGATAGGTACCACCCATGGAGGCGGGCACCAGGTCGTTCATTTCCACGAATAAATAGGGCGGGAATGCACCGTAGGGGCCAAGGGCTTCGGTCATCGACCCATCGGCGCCGTGACAGGAAGCACAGCTCTGCTGATAGACTTCCTGACCGCGGACCGGGTCGGCCTGGGCGTCGACGATGGGGTCGCCGAGCTGCTGCAGATGGATATAGCGTTGCTGGCCGGTATCTTCAGCGAGAAACTCCATCGCTCGTTCCACAGGAATGGAAGGAGGGCGGGGAGGGGCGCTCAACGCTCGACACGCCTCCTCGATCTGCGCTTCGGTTACTTCCTGAAGGTTTTCTTCCGGGATCAATTCCTGGCGCACAAAGTGAACCAGAGCCCAGTTGGTATCATCGGGGAGATGACCGTAGGCCGGCATTGCGGTTCCTTCGATACCCTGCTGAAGGGTATTGAAGAGAGCAAGTGGACTTGTTCCATTGACCCACTCTTCGGGATCATCCTGGAAGTTTCGGGGGTTAACAGCGGCACCGGCAGGACCGTCTCCGAGGCCCTGATCGCCGTGACAGGAGGCACATTGAGTGGTGTATTCCTGACGGCCGGCTTCGATCTGGGCTTCGTCTTCGGGCTCCAAAAACTGAGCGATGCCGTCACGAATATCGGGGTCGCAGACGCCAAATTGGGCCTGCTCCCGCACCTGGTCGATGATCTCCTGGGGGTCGGGCTGGGGATCGTCGATAAGTCCGTGGACGTAGTGAGCAACGGCCCATTGGTCCTGGAAGAAGAGGTTATCGAAGACCGGGTGCTCGGCGTCCTCGATACCCGAGGAGACGACCGAAAAGATCGACTTGAGTCCGGAACGCTCCACTTCCACGTCTACAAAACCCTGGGCGCCGAAGCGCTCGCCGAGTTCGGCCCCGCCGCGGCCTTCATCGCCGTGACAGGTGGCGCACTGGTCTTCAAAGACCTGTTCGCCTCGTTCCAGAGTCTGCGGCGTGGGAACGAGCATTCGTTCCAGCGTCTGCAGGCCGATTCCCTGTCCGTAGACGGAAGGCACGATGGCCATAATTCCGCCAGCGACCAGGGCGATCTTGAGTCCGTTTTTTAGCATTGCTTTATTCATGTCGTCACTGCTTCAGAGCGTGGAGTCCAGACCGGATTGCTCAATCATTTTTCCCGGCTTCGCCGGGCTTTCCATTCGGATAGATCAGGTGGTCGTGAGAATGGGGGATGCTTTCCGCAAGATACGGATCTTTCATGGGTACCAGGGCCGTCGAGGCGAATGAACGGGCAACGACGCCCATAAACAGGCCGACGAAACCAAGGGTTATCGCGATCTCGATGAGCGGAAATGCCGGGGCAAATTGTCCGCCAAGGTTATACCAGTAGGGCATCACCATCAGCCAGATATCATAGAAGTGAGTCAGAATCAGGCCGATACAAACGAATACCAGGATATTTCGCTTATTCTTCTTATGATCCTGCGGCAAGAGCAGCAGGAAGGGCAGAATGAACTTCACGAAGGGCAAAATCAGCAAGAATATGCCCCAACCCTCGGTGGTTCGGTGCACATACCACTCGGCGGCTTCCGGAATATTGGAATACCAGATGAGGAGGAATTGGCTGAACCCGATATAGGCAAAGAAGACGGTGAAACCAAAGACCAACTGGCCGGTGTCATGGATGTGCTTGATGCCCAGGGTATCTCCCAGGGTTCCTCTACGAAGCAGGTACACAAGGATCAATGCCATCAGGGCCAGGCCGGTCTGAAAGAGTCCCGCAAAGGCGTATACCGACAGCATCGTCGAATACCAGTGGGGGTTATAAGACATCAGCCAGTACCAGGTCATAAACGAGACGCCGATGACGAAGAGGATGATGAAAGCGGCGCTGAGCCACATATTCTGTTTGGTCAGCGCATATCCACCTTCCTCGTCCTGACGGAGGCTGTTTCGGCGCAGCAAGAAGTGAACCCCGGCCAAGATCACCGTGGAGGCGATGGTCGCAATCCAGATATTGGTGCGTGTTAAAAAGCCTTCCTTCTCGGCTACGACGGGATCGAAATTATCGCTACCCGGATCGAAAAGAGTGGGGTCCAGCCATCCGAAGAGATGGTCGATCCCCATCAATGCGATGAGCCCGAAGATGATGCAGGGATAAAGAAAGACCCCGAAGGCTTCCGGGATGCGGCGAATCGATACGGCCCAACTCGCCTTCGTCAGGTACTGCGTGGCGATAAAGAAGGGGCCAGACAGAGCCACGGAGAAGGTGAACCAGAATCCGATGACATATCCCCTCCAGGCGCGGCCGGGATCGCTCATCAGACCGGCGGCGAAGGCGATCACGCCGATCGCGATCAGCACGGCGGCGGTGATATAAAACCCTTTCGGGATCTCCAGGGTACCCGGGGGGTCTATGTCGTGGTGGTGACTTGCCATGAAAATTGCCTCGTAGCTATTTGACAAACACTTCTTTGAGAGCGCGACAGACAATGGGTCGTCGCGCGTTTGCCGTTACTGGCGCTGCATCCGGTCCAGATCCATCGGTTCGGGAAGGTCAGCGCGTTGCAGGGCGCGGATATAATTGACCACCGCCCAGCGTTCCATTTCAGTGAGATTATTCTTATAGGGCCACATCGAGTTCTGACCGTAGGTGATGATGTGGTAGAGCACGCCGTCGGGCTGTCCGCGAAGTCCATCGCTGTTGAGCGTGGGTGGAGCACCGAAGTGACCGGCTTCTACGATCGTGCCGTCTCCGTGACCTTCCATTCCGTGGCATACCGCGCAGTTGGTGTCGTAGAGAAATTGTCCGTATACCAACGACTTCTCAGAGACCGGAACGGGGTTGCCTAATTGGGCGCTGTCATCGGGAGTGGCGAATTCATCGTGACCAATCCCGTGAGTTGGAACCGTTTGCGGCGGGGGATAGCGCATGCCGTCGGGCTGATCGCCACGGTATATCGGCTGCGCTTGCTGATCCTTAAAGGCGGGCTGAATATGCATGCCTTCGATAGGATTGAGCGGAGCAAAGGTCTTATCGCCGTCGGCGGGGAGTCCGATCTCGTAACACCCGCTCAGCAAAAGGCCGAGGCCCGCCAGGACAACCAGACCGAACCGAATGTTTTTTGTTCGTTGAGAGCTCATCGGTTACGCGCCTCTGGTTATGGTTCGGATTTCCACGGGGTCCAAAGACTCCAGAAATTCTCGTACTTCATCGACGTCGAAGGATTCATCTTCAGCGGAAATCCAGATCGCGAAGCGGTCCTGTGTGATCTCTTTGTCGATAATAAACGGCTTCTTAAAGCATCCGGCGGCGATCAACATGACCACCGCAGTGATGACGCCGGCGAGAAGCACGGTGAGTTCAAACATGATCGGGACGAAGGCCGGCCAAGGGGCGTAAGGTTTGCCGCCGATGATCATGGGCCAGTCAAAGGTCATCGTGCCGAATTGCAATGCATTGGCAGTGATCAGACCGGCTGTGCCGGCGCCGAAGGTCACCCAGGGAATCCAGGACCGTCCTAGTCCCATTGCATCGTCCATTCCGTGAATCGGAAATGGAGAGAATGCTTCGAAGTCGTCGTACTCGGAGTCCCTGGTATGGGCGGCTGCGAGCATCAGATCATCGGGAAGGTCGAAGAACGCGGCCAGTCCTTTGATTTCGCCAGGCCCGGGGGCTCCGGGTTCTACGGGAGGTACGACGCTATCTCCATCATCACCGGCGGCCACGACTTCGACTTCTCCATCGGCTCCGGGGACTTCGTCGTCGGAGTCCTCGTCGTCCTCATCGGAGTCCTCGGGCTCATCGTCGTCGGAGTCCTCTTCCTTTGAGGCTTCATCTTCCGACGAATCGCTCTCTTCTTCGGTCTCTTTGGAGGCACTTTCCTCTTCCAGAGGTTCAGGGGAAGACTCTTCTTCGGTCGATGTATCTTCCGATGTTTTTTCTTCGGCGAGCTCTAGCTCTTTATCTTCAGACATCGGCAACCTCCTTACGATTCTTGCGAGACGCCTTCTTCGGATCCATGACGGCTTTGACCTCGAACATCGTTATGGTCGGCAAGACCCTCGCGAAAATTAAGAAGAGGGTCATAAACATGCCGAATGAACCGATGGTCAGCATCCAATCCATAACTTTGAAGTTGTACATTCCCCAGGAGCTGGGCACGAAGTCGCGGTGAAGCGAGGTAGTCACGATGACATATCGCTCAAACCACATTCCCAGGTTCACAAAGAGGGTGATTACGAAGAGGGCTGGAATGCTACGCCGAATCTTCTTAAACCACAGAAGCTGAGGGACCAGCATATTGCAGCCGTACATAATCAACGCCGCCCACCAATAAGGACCGAAGAGCCGGTTTGCGAAATGGAACCGCTCGGCGGGGACCGCTGAATAATAAGCGATCACAAATTCGGTGATGTAGGCGATGGCAACGACGCCACTTGTGAGCAGTACGACCTTGGCCATCGATTCGAGATGGTTGATCGTAATATAGCTCTTTAGGTTGAAGACGATCCTCATGATGATGGTGAGTGTTAACACCATCGCAAATCCGGAGAAGATCGCACCTGCAACGAAGTAGGGCGGGAAGATGGTGGTGTGCCAACCGGGAATCACAGAGACTGCAAAGTCAAAGGAAACGATGGTGTGCACCGAGAGCACCAGGGGCGTCGCCAGTCCGGCCAGCATCAAATAGGCCGACTCATAATGGCGCCAGGAGCGGTTTCCGCCGGTCCAGCCCAGACATAACATGCCGTAGACTTTCTTTCTCAGCGGATGCTTGGCCCGATCTCGAAGGGTTGCAAGGTCGGGGACGAGTCCCACATACCAGAATACAAGCGAGATCGTTCCGTAGGTGGAGACCGCGAAAACGTCCCACAACAACGGAGAGTTGAAGTTAACCCACAAGGGGCCTCGCCCGTTGGGAAGCGGGAAGAGCCAGTAGGCAAACCAGGGGCGGCCGGTGTGTAAGAGCGGAAAAAGCCCTGCCACCATGACCGCAAAAATCGTCATCGCCTCGGCAGAGCGGTTAATCGCTGTGCGCCAGGTCTGGCGGAAGAGGAAGAGAATGGCCGAGATCAACGTCCCGGCGTGTCCAATTCCAATCCAGAAGACGAAGTTGACGATGAATACACCCCACCCGACCGGGTGGGAGATTCCCGTGGTGCCGATTCCGGTTCCGATGGAAACTCCAAGGGAACCGAGAAAGACAATCATCAACAGAAAAGAGGGGATAAAGGCCGCCCACCACAATTTAGTGGGCATGACCTCGGTATGACGAGCGATGTCGTCATCGACCTCTTTCCAGGTCTTGCCGTCGGCGACGAGAGGTTCCCGTTTGGCGAGGGGCCCACCAAAGGGACCTTCACCTTCCACAATCCGGGGTCGTCCTTGTAACTCACTACGTTTCATGCCGGAACTCTTGCGAGCGTCAGTAGATCAAAAAACTCAAAAAGACCAAAACGGCGATCACCAGAAGGCCGTCGGTAGAACAGGGTCAAGCCAATTCCTCGTCGGTATTCCAGATGCTTGAAAGGTAAGCGATGGCGGGCTGAGTATTTAAGTCACTCAGGGCTTTCATCGCTCGCTTTTCATGGTGCTGCTGGGTGACGACGTGCTCTTCATCCAACATATTGCCGAAGGTGATGGCATCAGCCGGGCAGCTTTGCTGACAGGCAGTGACCACTTCGCCGTCGCGGAATGTGCGACGGCCATCCTTCATGATTTCCCACTTGGCCCGTCGGATACGCTGCACACAGAATGTGCACTTCTCCATCACACCACGAGTACGCACGGTGACGTCGGGGTTAAACCCAAGGGTAAGGGGACCTTCGACGTTGAGGCGGGCGTGTTCTTTCAGCTCCGGATAGAGCCGGGCGAAGAAAGAGTCAGCCCGGTTCTCGGTGTAGTTGAACCAGTTATAACGGCGCACCTTATAGGGGCAGTTGTTGGCGCAATACCGAGTTCCAACGCAGGCCTGATAAGACATTTGATTGAGGCCGTCGTTGCTCTGCATGGTGGCCAGTACGGGGCAGACCGTCTCGCAGGGAGCGCGGTCGCAGTGCTGGCATAACATGGGCTGAAAGAGGACCCGAGGCTGGTCGAGGTGTTCCCCGAAAGCGATCTGGGGATTGGAGTCGTACATCGGGTCGTTAAAGAGCGTCCGCTCGGCGAGAGCTTCTTCGGGCAATTCGTAATAACGGTCGATACGAAGCCAGTGCATCTCACGGCCTTCCAGGATGCCCTGGCGGCCAACGACGGGGATATTATTCTCTTCCTGACATGCGATGACACAGGCCGAACAGCCCGTGCATTTGGTCATGTCGATGGCCATTCCCCATTTGAGGTCGCCGAAGTCGTGATCGGGCCACAGGTTCTCAGTGGTGGGCGTGTGATAGACGCCGGCCTCTTGGTCTTGTCGGTATTCGTCGAGAGAGGCGGTAGCCATGATGCGGTGGCGGTCGATATCGATGACGCCGGCGCCTTTGATGACGGAGACGTCGTCCACGGTGCTGGTGGCGCGAATTCCGGCAGTGAGGCCAGAGAGCAATACGCCGCTCTCGGAAATCTGAGCCAACTGAAAGGCGTTCTCGCCGACATCATCTCCCACGGTGCCCACGTGAGTGCGGCCGTATCCGAGGGGAATGGCGATGACGTCTTCGTGCATCCCCGGCATGATGAGCACGGGGAAGTTCAAGGTGTCGCCAGCCGGAGTCTCGATGGCCAGAAGCTGTCCCTGCTCGAGGTTAGCGGCTTTGGCGGTGCGAAAACCGACCATCGCGTAAGATCCCCAGGTGTGTCGGGTGATGGGGTCTGGCAACTCTTGAAGATGCCCGTTATTGGCCTGTCGGCCGTCACCCATGGGGATGCTTGAGAAGAGGTGCAGAATCTTATCTCCCAGATCGCCGAGTGCGACGGTGGAGGCTTCGGGAAGTTCCGTGGGAAAGAGTGCGACGGTCGCCCGGTGATTAAACCGTGGGGCGTCGATGGTCTGATTCTCGTCGACAAAGACTCCGTCTCGGAGCGCGGCGAGCCAGAATTGTTCAAACTCCGACAGGGTGTCTGCCTGCCCGTGGATCTGGTCACGCCAGTGATTGCGCAAAAACCGGTAGAAGGGGCCCGTGTCGTAGGGTTTTCCATCGCCCGGTTGATAGAGAGCGGGCTCATCGGGAGCTTCCAATACGCCGGCCAGTGCGGGATTGGCGTTGTCGGAGCCAAACCAGGTCAGAAGGCTGTCGCCAAAAGACCGGGTCTCAAAGAGGGGGAGGATGACCGGCTGCTGAATGGCATAAACACCGGTTCGAGGGCTGGAATCGCCCCAGCACTCCAGAAAATGACAGCCCGTCGCGATCAAATCGGCACGCGATGAGGTCTCATCAAGTCGCGTGGAGGTGCTGATGACGTAGTCGACGTTTTCCAGAGCTTCTGCAAAACCCAGCGCTGCGGGAGTTGCATAAACGGGGTTGGCCTCATCGATGATGAGCAGATCCACGTCGCCAGCTTGCATCTCGGCGATGAGTTCCTGGAGTTGAGCCGGTCCGCTGCTCGTATTGTAGGCGTGAGTGCGGTCAATCGTAGCGCCGTCATTTTGAAGGGCGGCGTTGAGAAGATTGACGGCGCTCTCCAGCGCGATGCCGCTCTCCGTTGCGCTGGCAACTCCACCGGCGATGACGATGGAATCTCCGGCATGGGCAGCCAGGTCGGCAGCCACCCGCTCGATGATTTGGGCGGTGATGTCGCCGCCCAGCCGCTCAGCCACTGCTTCCGCAGAGAAGGGCGTAAGTGCAGGCTGTACAGCACCTCCCGGGATGCCGGCAGGGCTATGATGGGTAAAGATCTCATTGGCCAGCGCCAGCGCCACGTAGACCAACTGATCGGGGCGGACCCGAAATCGGTGGTCGGCGTTGACACCCGTAAGACTAATGGACCCCTCAAAGGTGATGAGGCGGTTCATATCGCCGTCGGGGTGGCGATGGCTGGAGAATTGCTTGGTGAATTCTACCGGCGAGAGCCAGGTTCCCAGGAAGTCGCTGCCCAGAGAGACAACCAGCTGAGCCTGATCAAAGCGGTAATGGGGGACGTTGCCCTGTCCATAACCGGCTTCGGCGGCTGCTGAAAAGGAGTCGTCTGCCAGGGGCTCAAAGCTATAATGGCGAGCATCGGGAAGATCGTCGACGATGGTATCGATGAGAGCCTGAGTTGCCGATCCGGTGGTGGCGCCTGTAAGTATTCGCAGACCTCCGCCGGCGCGCACTTGAGCGATCCGTTCAGCAACCTCGGCGTCTACTTCTTCCCAGGATACAGCCGCCGATGCTCCGGGGCGCACGGCGCTCTCCAGACGATCGGGGTCGTAGAGGTCGAGGTACGATGCCTGGCCTCGTGCATCCAGAGCGCCCTGACTGACGGGGTGCTTGGGGTTTCCTTCCAGTTTAAATGGTCGGCCAGCGCGGGTCTTTACGAGAATCCCCGGTTGTCCCGGAGAAGCCGCAGATACGGTGGCGTACTGGTTGGTCATCCCGATCCGAACTTCTTCGGGACGATCGACATAAGGGACGATATGGCGTTGAGGACGCCGACAGGCAACGCTGGTCATGGCAGCCGTGGCAGCCGCGACGCCGCTGACCCGCATGAAATCCCGACGATTCATCTTCAACTTCTCCGAACCATCGGAGAACGTGATGGTGACATCGCCTTCGGAGTCGGTGCGCAAAAGCGCCGTGGCTCCGGGTTGCGGTTCGTGCCTTGGAAGATCCGTATCTTTTTCGTTCTTACTCATAACAGCCATTCGTGGGGCGGAGGCGTCATCGAAACCATCATGACGCATGCTGAGTTGAAATCCGACAGGGTCGAAGATCTAGCTGTCAATAATGACAGGTGACGCAGTCGATGGGAGCGTTGTGCTCCGGTTCTCGGTGACAATCAACGCACCAGCCCATGTTGAAGGGGTTGGTTACTTCTACTTTGTCCATTCGGTTGACCTGACCATGACATTCGGAGCAATCCATGCCGCGCTGAATATGCGGTGCATGGCTGAACTTCACGTGGTCCGGAAGGTCATGAACTTTGACCCATTCTACCGGTCGACCTTCTTCCCAGTGACGGGTCAACTCCTGAATCTCAGGGCTGCTGGTCGCCGTCTGACTGTGACAATTCATGCAAGTATTGACACTGGGCACCGAGGAGTGGGGTCCTTCACCGGGGCTGACGTGGCAATAACCGCAGGGGATTTCGTGAACCCCGGCGTGCAATTGGTGACTAAATGCGAAGGGTTGTTCGGGGGCGTATCCTTCCCGCGGATTAAAGCAGGCCGAAAACCCGATCGCGGCGGCGAGAAAGAACACCCCAGCGATGGTCAGGTATCGAGCTTTCATACGTCGAACTACTCCGTAAAACCAATAAACTTTGGACGGCTTCTGTGGCCGTATCCAGAACGGTAAGTGTCCCTCAGAAGGGGGCCCTTAATCACATATTTACCGTCGGGATGTCAATAAGTTTTCTGCCACTTTCAAAGTTCGGATCCCCCGCAAAAAATGCGGGCCGAACTGTGGTGTTGCAAAAGTGGGCTTTCCGCGGTGAGGAATAAGAAAGCGAAGTCGCTATGTTACGCCCGGGTTGTGCACCGCGAAGGTCCATCGGGACCGGTGTTTAAACATCTTGTAACTGGAACGGAAGGTAACAAACGGAGGGTAATTTGTGCCAGCAGCGGCTTGGTGAACCGGTGTGGCAAATTGACGCATGGGGGAGAGGGGACCTGTACCGCAGGGCCGTATGACGGGGGAATGAGCAGGGTGCGGCAATGGGGGGAGTCGGGTTTGGCGGCGGGATCAGCGATCCCACAAAAGCCACCAGATCGCAGCTGTGACCAGTAGCAGACCACCGGCGAAGTAAAACGGTGTCGAAGGGCCGACGAAGGCGAATAATATTCCTCCGACTGCGGGACCGATGATCCGGCCCAGGCTTGCGGCGGATTGCAAGATTCCCATCAACTGTCCCGTTTCCCCTGCTGCTGTGCTCTGGGCACTCATCATCGCCAGAACACCGGGGTGCACCAGGGCTCGACCAAAGGTGGCGATGCCCAGAAATGTAAATAAAAACCAGAGCGGTGGATAAATGGGCGCGATGGTCAGGCCAATACCCAAGAGCAGGATTCCCAGAAAGGTCATCCGTCGATCACCGAGGAGGCGGGACATGGGTCCCACGGCGCCGTGAAAGAGGACCATCACCAATCCCATCGCGGCAAAGATCAGGCCGACCTCCACAATATCGTAGCCGTATATGGCCTCCATATAGATAAAAAAGGTCCCCTCCAGCACCGTCAGGGAGACGGTGTACAAAAAGAAGAGGGAACAGAGCAAAAAGATGGGCTTATTTTTGAGCTGACGCCAGATGGTGCGGGTGGGAATACGGCGGCGATTTTTGGCACGAGCTTCCACGCTCCGGGTGGGCTCGATGAGGAGGAAATACCCCAGAACGACGGTGAACACGTTCATGCCCGCGGCTACTGCAAAGGGCAGCCCGGCGCCGGTGATCCCGGCGACGCCCGGTTCGGCCAGAAGGCCCACGCCGGCGCCGATGGCGGGGCCCAGGGTGAAGCCGATGCCGAAGCTGATGCCGATGATCGCCATTCCCTTGCTCCGATCAGCTCCCTCGGTGCTGTCGGCGATAAGAGCGCTGGCGGTTGCGACGTTGCCGGCGCAAAGTCCGACCAAAAAGCGGGCCACATATAAGAGGCCCAGGGAACCGATAAAGGCGGTGACCAGCTCCATACAAGCGGCCGCAGCGAAGGTGCCCAGGAGGATCGGCTTTCGTCCGATTCGATCGGAGAACTTCCCCCAGATAGGAGCCATCAAAAATTGCCCCAGGGACTGGACGGCATATAAGAGGCCAACGTCCAGTGCGCTGCCGCCGACGGCATAGGCCAGGGCCGGGAGCACGGGAATAGCGATGGCAAATCCCGTCAGATTCAACAGGAGGATCGGGAAGAGCCGTCGTATGGGGCGATTTGCAGTCATACCTACTTCCGAAGGGCGGCGCGAGGCGGCGGCTACCTATTGCATGGACCCCGGGGCCTTGGCAACACGGATCGGCACCGATGGCGATCGCATCACTTCCGGGCTCGACCCGACCGCGCTGGTCTGAAATAATTAGGTTTGTACGGTGCTTATAATTGTATGGATTCTTATCGGGCGAAGTTGATGTTTCGCACTCGGTTTTCTCGAACATAGGTCGACGGCGTTGGACGTTGTCATAGTGGAAGCAATAGGGATTGTCGCAGCGTTTATTCTGGCCGGGTTTTCATCGGGGGCCAGAGAAGCTCTGGCGGCCCTGGAGAGTAATGAAAAACTGACCGGGAAATCGGCCGAAGAGGGCAGTGATCGCGCGGTGCTGAGGTGGTGGCGCCAGCGTCAACGGGCTGTGGTCATGGTTTTTCGCGTAGGCCATCGGCTGGGATTGGTCGCGGCCACGGCGTTGGCTGTGAGCATGGGGATCACCCTCTTCGGTGCCGGCAATACGACACTGGCCATTTTAGTCCCGGCGCTCACTTTGGGAGCGGTGATCGTGGGAGATGTGATTCCCAATGCTCTTGCCAGAAGTCATCCTCGGCGCCTGGCGATCATCGCACTTCATTTGGTTCGACTCCCCTATCTGCTTCTCTTGCCGGTGACCAAATTATTATTGCTGGTGCGGCGGATGGTGCGAAAAGTGGTAGGAGAGGATAAGAGTCTGACATACCGCTTTGAGGTCGCCACCGTCCTGCGAGCGATCTTTGCGGAGGACCGACCGCAGTTGGAGCAGCGCCAGATGCTGCTTCGCTCGGTGACTGGATTTCCCAACATCATCGTTCGAGAAGTAATGGTGCCGCGGACCGATATGGTGGTGATCTCTCGAGAGATGGACATCGATGAGATCTTGCTGACCCTTCTGGAGTGTGGTCACAGCCGGATCCCGGTGTATGGATCGACTCATGACGAGATCGTGGGGCTATTTTACGCCAAAGATGTCATTCAATTGATGGCATCGGGCCAGAAGTTTGAGATCGACGACTTTCTACGTCGGCCCTATTTCGTTCCGGAGACCAAGCCTATCACCGAATTATTGAACGAGTTTCGAAGTCAGCGCATCCACATGGCGGTGGTGGTGGACGAGTTCGGTGGAACGGCTGGTCTGATCACATTGGAGGATATCATCGAGGAGTTTTTCGGTGATATTCAAGATGAGTACGACGTGGAGCCCTCGCAACTCGTTGAGCTAACTTCGGATCGGGTCATGGCAGATGCCCGGATCGGAGTGGATGAGATTGAGGAGTATTTCGATGTGGAGTTTCCGGTCAGTGAGGATTATGACTCCCTGGGAGGATTCTTGCTCTCCTGTGCGGGAAATGTCCCTCAGCCCGGCGAAGAGATCCGGTGGAAGAATCTAATCTTTCGGATCGTGGAAGCCGACGCCAAGAGAATTGACTCCGTAGAGATCGAGCCCGTTCCGCCAGAGCAAGAAGCGACCGAATTGGTCGGCTAGCGTTTATCGAGTTCGGAAGACGGTCGGGCTGGACAGAAAGCAATGATTCTGGAACGGTCGTCCTCGTTCGTGAGAATTTCGCGAATAAAATCACCGGGTGAACGTCTTATGTAGGACAGGCCAATTGGTCTGTCGAGGATGGCGAAGAGAGTCATCCAACCAGGAATTGATCCGTTTTATCGCATCATTTGGAGTGAATATGTCGGTTTCACGAAAGTTATTTTTGTTCATCGTCCTCGCCGCCTGTCTGGTATCGGGCACTGCGATCGCCGATGAGGCCGCCAATCAAGAGCAAGGGCCGGGCTCCATGTCCGCAGAGGAAGTTGCCGAGCGGATTCAGCGATTTTACGGGGAT
This sequence comes from Myxococcales bacterium, assembly GCA_007120615.1. Classification (GTDB taxonomy): domain Bacteria; phylum Myxococcota_A; class Bradymonadia; order Bradymonadales; family Bradymonadaceae; genus SKNI01. Next base: position 15,350 of record SKNI01000332.1, read on the forward strand.
ACCGATGACTTTCAGTCGGCCTTTTTGCAGACCTATACCGACATTGCGGCGGGCGAGACGAAGCGCTCTCGAGGACGGGTCTATTTCAAAAAGCCCGGGATGATGCGGTGGGATTATTATCGCGCCGATGACGCCAGTCGCCGCGATCGGGTTCTGGTCAGTGATGGCGACGTATTCTGGGTCTATGAATTTGAATTCCAGCAGGTCTTTAAACAATGTCTGGAGGACAGCCAGTTGCCCACGACGCTACGTTTTCTGATGGGGGAAGGCGATCTTCTGGAAGAGTTCGACGTTGAATTCTCCGACGGATCGACGGCCGAAGAGCCCCGGTTGACCCTGACTCCCAAAGAGCCGACCTCTCATTATCGACAGCTTCAATTCGTGCTGGATCCGGAGACCTTTCAGGTATCCAAGACGACCATCTTCGATCCTTATGGAAATACCAACGAGATCGATTTTCGCAACACGCGGGTCAATCGAAATCTGTCTGCCAGTGGCTTTGAGTTTGAGCCGCCCGAAGGGGCCCGACTTCTCAACCCCCAGAAACAATGTGACTGATGGAGTCTGAAAGCGTTCCATCGATCCTGTGCCACCCCGATGCGAAGAAGAGCTGTGGCGCCTGCTGCGGGATGTATAATCACGTAGACCCCGGGGCTGATGCCCTGGGAGAGCGCCTCGAACAGCGCACCCGCGCGTTTCACCAGTCCGCAGACATCACCGACCCCGAATCGTTGAAAGCCTTTCGACGAACCTGGGAAGATGAATCCTCTAAAAAATTACTGAACGAACTTCCGTCGTGCCCGTTTCTCGGATTTGTCGATGACAGTGACGAGAAGTTCGGGCGGGTCGGTTGTCTGGTTCATCCCCTGCAAAATGAGGGGATCGATGGACGCGATTGTGGGGTTTATGACCGATTTATCTGTGAGGATTATCTCTGCGCGGCCCATGATATCCTGAAAACGTCCGAGATCCGGTTGATCCTCGATGCGGTGGACGACAGCTACCTATATGGTCTGGTCATCACAAACCCTCGTTTTGTGCGCAGCCTCCTTGAGATCATCGCTTCCCGAACCGGGGGAAGTCCTGCTTCCGCGACGCTGAGGCGCCCCGATGTCATCGGAGCAGCAGGTGCATGCTTTGAATTGATGCGCGATTGGCCCCACCGGGGAGCCGATGGGATCTTTGGGCAGGTCGAGGTCGCCGGCCCGCTTGAGACCAGGCGCCGTCGGCTGAGTTCGGAGCATCTCGGGGTTGAACGAGAGGAGATCGATATCCTGTTGGTCTGTCTGGGAACCGAATGTGCTTCGGTTGCGGAATTGGTCCAGGCCCGTAAGAGAATGGAGGAGCCCCTGGCTGAATTGGTAGAAACGATTCGCTCCGGAAGCTGAAACGATACGAACGATCAGGGTAAATGGGCTTTGCCATTCCGGGAGTGGGCAACTAGATTGAGTAGGAATAGCTTATCCAGCCGCACAGCTCCGGAGCAAGGAAGGGGCCCAAGATTTATGGAAAAGAAACTCGTCGAGCATCTGGTCAAAAGCGAACTTGTATCACGCAAGGAGTTGCAGCGTTGTGTTCTCCGGGCTGCAATGAGTGAGAGTTCCGTGGTTGATGAGATAGCCAACCGCCTTTCGGTGGATCAGCGGCAGTTGGCCGAGTGCATGGCTGAGTATTGGGGGTTGAGCTCCTGGAGCAACGAGAGCATCGATTCACAGCCGGTCGCCCTGCAATTGCTCGATCCCGAGACCGCAAAAGAGTTTGGGGTCCTGCCGGTGGTCTCCGAATTAGAGGACGATACGATCACCCTTGCGGTGTACGATGTGGAAAAAGCACAGCCTGCAATCGAGAAGGTACGTAAAAAGACCGGAATTTCGCCGAAATTAGTGCTCGCTCCTCGGGAGATGCTGGAGCGAGAAATCTTTCGTCATTACCAGGAAGACGGTGGCGATGCGACCCCGACGGGCAACGTAAATCCAGAGTTGTCGGCGCCGGCTCATGGTGTATTGCAAGCTCGACGCACCCGCCGGCGTTCTCGAGGACGGCCCAAGAGAACCACCCCCGGCTCGACGCGCGACAAAGGTTCAGCGCTGGCATCGACCGAGCAGGCTCCGCCAACCCGTCAGGTCGATCTGACGACGGATAACCCCTTTATGGATCTGGTTCAGAAGAGCGGAAATTCTGGCCAATCAACCAACGACGCGCCGCCGACTATCGCGCTGCAAGCGGGAGATGAAGATTTCTTCGATGGGTTTGAGAATATCCCGATGGAGTCGGATTCTGACCCGGCGGTGACTCCCGAGAGCGAGGCAAGTGAGACCGGTGAACAAGAAATTAGTGATATTGAAGGAGCACTGGACGCGTTTGACGCCGAACTCGATGCGGAGAGTGAAGAAGAGGAGGTTCCCATCTCATCGACGGTGGACTGGGGAGATGCTGGAAGTGGTCGTTTTTCGTCACAGGCCGGTTCCTCGGGTTCGGGACTGCGATCGTTGAGCACGGATGCCGTGAGTAATTACGACGTGGAGGGGTCGGGGATCTTTCCACTGAATCGCGACCCCAGCGGGTTTTTCGATCTCGGCGAAGAGACCGATGGTGAGTTAACCCTGGCTGATGTTGTCAGTCGCCAGCGACGGCTTATTCAGAAGCTGGAGAGAGAAATCGAATATCAAAAGGGTATTCTTCAGACCATGGCGGAATTGCTCATCGAGGCTCGAGTCTTTAGCCGTCGAAAGCTCAAATCACGGCTCAAAGCCCTCAAAAAAGAACAGAAAAAGAGGATCGACTCGCAGAGCTAATTGGGCCTGCCGCAGCGCAAATGTCATGAATAATGAGGGTTAGATTCCAAGTCCGATCATCAAGTCCACCGAAAATACCCCACCTGGCCAGTCAAAAATCTGGGAGTAATTGGTCTGACCGATGAATTGGATGCCACTCCATTTCCATCCCACGCCCAGTGTAGGCCCGAGGGCATGAAACGAGAGGTCCAACCCCGTGAGATGGGCCAGTCGATTTTCGGCTACCCCCCAGCGGGTGTATTCGAAAGAGACCACCATTTCCAGCGAATGTTCGGGGCCGAGCAGGGAGATCTCCGAGGGGAGCGTAAAATAAGCTCGTGGCCCGAGGGTGATACTATAGCCGGAGAGGCGCAATTCGTTGGGAAGATTTTCGTCGCGCAGCGCAAAGGAGTGAGAGGCGAGTTGAAAACTGGCCCCGACACGGCGGAGGCGGATTTGTTTCTGGACCGCGACCCCCCAACCGGTTCGCGTGAGTGGTCCCAATTCTCCGGTGAGGATGCGAGGGCCTCCGCCGGCGCTGATCGATGCGGAAGCACCGGTTGACCCTTCCGACACAGCGGGCGTCAGAACCAGGAGAGCCATCAATGCTGTGGTGGTGAGGACGACGGCGCGGCCTGACTCTCGACGCCTGAATGCGAACACAGTCAACACCAGAAGTCCGAAAAACAAATGAAGAGGCGGCTCGCCGGTGAGAGTGGAGCAACCGGCGCTTCCTCCGGGAAAACACTGCCCCGTTTGAACGTCGCAGGACTGTTGAACGCTGCATTGACTATCTTGCACACATTCAACACATCGACCGGCGGTTTGTTCGCAAAATTCGCCCCGACCACAGACCCCATCATCGAAACATTCCACGGATTCCGAAAAGAAGAGATATTCGAGGCGATGGTTACATTCGCCCTCCAGACAACTCAGCTCCAAGGTGAAGTCGCGTACGATGGTCAATTCTCGGGAGGTGAAGGTGTCGCGGAGTATCTCACCCTCGCCAAGAGGGAAGTCTCGTTTCACCAGAATTGTGGAGCCATCTTCGCTTCGATCGCGGGGGGGACGAAAATCGAGCTCCTGAGTCGTCGTGGCCAAGAGTTGAACCGTAGAATCGGCACCGAGGTTGGTCAGTGTGAACTCAAGAGAGTTTCGCCCCGGCGTAGGTCTGTGTAATGCAACAGAGGTGGGACAGGCGTCGGCGGCCGGCTGACATAATTGGCCCAGGGCGACCGGATCGGCGGGGTCGGTGCAGGCCGTCGTCATCAGCAGTAGGGCGAATGGCAAGACCAGAAGAAAAGCGCGGCGAGTACAACATCTCATGGAGAAAAAGATTGCCAGACCGAAGGAACTTCGTCGAGGAGACGTCGCACAGTTAGGCCCCGGTGACCGGATTTTTGGGCGCCCAGGTCTCCGGCCCGGCCGTGGATGTAGACCCCGCAGGCGGCGGAACGAAAGGGATCGTCTGGAAAGTCGGCCACAGCAGCGGCTATCAATCCGGTCAAGGCGTCGCCCATTCCGCCGGTGGCCATTCCCGGGTTCCCGGAGCGATTGATGGCCAACTGGCCCTTCGCATCGCAGATGATCGTGGCAGCTGTCTTGAGAACCGCTGTGCACTGAAAGGTTTGGGCCAGATCCTGTACAGATTGCACCGGGTCCTGGAGAACCTGGG
>SKNI01000733.1 GCA_007120615.1 Myxococcales bacterium
CCGATATCATTTTGAAGATTCTCCACCCGGGTAGAGACCTCGTCGGTGGCCGCCCGGGTCGCAAAGTCTTCATAGTCAATTCCGATGGGGAACGCACCGGCCTGAACCACTCGCTCTCCCAGATCGAAGGTGCAAAAGGATCCCTCTTCGCCCTGAGAGACCCCCATTCCCAGGGCGTCGGCGCAGCGCTCAAAATTATGAAGATCCCGGGCGGTCTGAAACCCCACCAGATCATATTGCAGCAAATCGGCCATCAAGCTCTCTCTCCAGGGCAATTTGGCAAAATTCTCCACGCTGGGAAACGAGATGTGCAAAAAGAAAGCCAGACGCCCCCGATGCCCCCCCTCCCGGAGGCGTCGAGCCACCTCAAAGAGATGATAGTCGTGGACCCATAAAAAACTGTCTCGACGGACCCTCCCGGCGATCGCGTCGGCGAATTTCTGGTTTACCCGGCCGTAGGCGGCGAAAAATTTGGGATCAAAATCACAGCGATCGGGAAATCCATGAAAGAGAGGCCACACCACAGAGTTGGCAAATCCCTCATAGAAATCCTCAATATCGGCGCAACTGAGTACCACGGGTTCCAGCTGATAACCTCCGTCTGCTCCGACGCGCTCCAGGCCGCTTCTCCAGCCTTCGCCGTTCTCCGCGGTCACTCCAGGCCAGCCCACCCAGCATCCCCCACCGTCTCGGAGGATCGGATTCATGGCCTGAACCAGTCCCCCGGAGCCGGGCTGCACCATCCAATTGCCCGACTTATGCTTCATCACGACAGGCAAACGATTGGATACGATCGTCAACTGGTCTGCGTCTCCCATAGGGTCTTCCTTGCGTTCTCGAAGTCACGTCCCCGTGTTTCTTGCCCGGGCCGTTCCCACTGGCACAATCGGTTTGCCCCTGATCATCTGGATGGTTCGCAGATGATTTCAGGCAACCGAATCGAGCAACACCTGACTTTCATGCGTACCGGATCAACGTTAGACAGCCTTCTTCGAAAAGCAAGCGATCCCGATTCACCGCCCACAAGATTCTGGCTTTTTTATCGATTCTCCGATAGGTAGACAATAAGGCGCCATATGGCGCAACCCACCAACTTGATACGTAATCGTAGGAATCTCATGAAGTTTCGAATTTTTTTAGTGGCTGCTCTCTTTGTACTGAGCTTCGCGGCCGTCGCCTGCAGTGACGACCCGGAAAACCAGCAAGAACAACAAGATACAGGCACAGCAGGTGACGGTGATGGCGACGACGTCTCTGGTGACGGTGATGGGGAAGATACCGGCGCCGGAGACACCGACGATGCTGGCGCCGGCGACGGTGATGGGGAGGATACCGGCGCCGGAGACACCGACGATGCTGGCGCCGGAGACACCGACGATGCGGGTCAAGAAGACGTCGGTGATGACGACGATGCGGGTCAAGAAGACGCCGGTGATGACGACGCCGGCGGTGACGAACTCCCCGAGAGTTGCGCCGAAATCAACGGTGATAGTTGCTTCTCCAATTACGATTGTGCAGCCAGCGAACGTTGTGCCGACCTCAGCGGTGATGAAACCGACATTTGTTGCATTCCCGGAGACCGAGGTACTGGCGAAGCCGGTGATCTCTGTGACGAAGGGGTAGACGGCCAAGAATTCTGCGAAAGCGGAGTCTGCCTGAGTCGCAATGACAGCCCCTATATGTGCACTACTACCTGCGATAGCGCAGATGAATGCCCGGCATCCATGAGCGAATGCGGCGTGATTCCGTTTACCGGAGAGGACGACTGGTGTCTTCCGCCTGCGGAGTGATGTAGTAGGCTGAGTAGTAGGTGCGCCGGCTCGACGATGCGCCGCGGCATCGGGGGGGCCTAAATCAGGCGTCACTTTGAACTTCGTGCATAGATTCGTTGCAGAATCGTCGTTAAGTTCGACGAGTTTCGGGTATCTCACCCGTTATCAGCAGCGATCATCTTCATGAGGCGAAGAGGCAGACAATGTCGTACGAACTGCAACAACAGGGTCCCTACACGCTCTTTCACACCCCCGATGGCCAGAGAATTCTGACCCTCGATGGTTCGCACTACGCCCTCACCGGGGGGTATTTCACCATCGCCGAAGGCCCTCAGGGAGAGCTAAGAGCGCTGGACGATGGCGATTTCGAGAAGGAAGACATCCTGCGACAGGGTATGTTTAAGCTCGTCATCTTTCGAAACGACCCCCAATTCCAGAATATCCCTTATCTCTTTCTGCAGAAGAACCACCACTACGAAGAGATATTCTTGCCCGACGGCCTCCCGAACACAAACGACGCTCCGGGCCGCTTTATCTATACCGATCACACCATCGCCACCAGCGAATTGGAAGCCTATCTACAGACCGGAACCGACCGCCTGGAGCGGACCGGCGATCAAAACGAGCCTCCATTTGAGGACTATTTCGATCTCACCGCCGGGGATCTGGCCGAGCGCATTCGAGAGATGCAGCCCGCCGAGTTGCGACGACTCGAGGAGTTTGAAGAAGAGCACAAAAATCGCTCCACAATCCTCAACACCATCGAGAAGGTTCGACGAGATCATTGACCTTTTGAGATCTCTTCCTCGGCCCGGGCGACGACCTCTGTGACCGCCGCCACGGTGTCGGGGTTGATCGAGATCGAATCGATGCCGCACTCCACCAGAAATGCGGCGAATTCGGGGTAGTCGCTGGGAGCCTGTCCGCAGATACCGACCTTTCTCCCTTTGCCGTGGGCGCTCTCAATGACCTGAGCGATCATGCTCTTTACGGCTTCGTCTCGCTCATCAAAGAGCTCCGACAGAAGTGTGGAGTCTCGATCGACGCCGAGGACCAGCTGAGTGAGGTCATTGGAGCCGATGGAAAAACCATCGAACCGGTCGGCAAATTGATCGGCTAAAATTACATTGGAGGGCACCTCACACATTACATAGACCTGCAGGCCATTTTTTTCTCGTCTCAGGCCCTCCCTGGCCATCACCTCCAATACTTTATCGGCTTCCCTGATGGTGCGACAAAAGGGGATCATGACGACGATATTTTCGAAACCAATCTCTTCTCGAGCCCGCCGAATAGCCCGACATTCAAGGGCAAACCCCTCCCGATACAGATCGCTATAATAGCGGGAGGCGCCGCGGAACCCGAGCATAGGATTGTCTTCTTTCGGTTCAAAAGAAGTTCCGCCGATGAGATCGGCATATTCATTGGTCTTGAAATCGCTCATCCGCACCACCACCTCGTGGGGATATTGAGAGGCCGCGATCCGAGCGATCCCCCGAGAGAGGAGATCGACGAAATAGTGACTGCGGTCGTCGTAGTCGCTGGTCAATCGGGAGATCTCTTTTTTGGTCCTGCGACTCTCCAACTCATCAAAGCGCACCAGGGCCATGGGATGGATCTTGATGATATTCTCGATAATAAACTCCATCCGGGCCAACCCCACCCCGGCCAGCGGCAATTTCCACCACCGAAAAGAGGCCGCAGGGCTGGCGATATTCATCATGATCTTGGTCGAAGTCTTTCGAAGACTGGAGACATCGATCTCCTCCACATCAAACGCCAATTCCCCATCATAGACCACGCCCTGGTCTCCCTCGGCCGAGAGGGTCACCATCTGCCCATCGGAGAGGACCTGCATCGCATCGGTGGCGCCCACGATGGCGGGAATTCCCAGCTCCCGGCTGACGATAGCGGCGTGAGAGGTGCGCCCTCCCAATTCGGTTACGATTCCACCGGCCCGCTTCATGACCGGAACCCAGTCCGGATGGGTGACGGTGGTCACTAAAATGGCCCCGTCGATGAAATCATCGCTGTGCTCGGGGCTATCCAGCCGACAGACCGGGGCTGCGATAATGGAGTCCCCGATGCTTCTGCCTCGCACTAACTCCTCGCCCTTCTCCCGGAGTTGATAGCTTTTGATCGTGTCCACCCCCTTTTGAGAATGAACCGTCTCGGGGCGGGCCTGCACGATGAAGATCTCACCGGTGTCCCCGTCCTTTGCCCATTCGATGTCCATGGGGGTCTGATAATGATCCTCGATGGCCGCACACCACCTCGCCAGGGTCACGATCTCCTCATCATCGAGGACGAGTTTTTGCCGCTCCTCAGCAGTGGTTTTTACAGTCTTTGTGGCCCGGGTTCCCCCCTCGGCATAGACCATCTTCTTTGACTTTCCACCCCGCTGTTTTCCAATGATGGGGTGAAATCTTTCGTCCCCCAGAAGGGGCTTAAATACCAGATATTCATCGGGAGATACCGACCCCTGAACGACGGTTTCTCCCAGCCCCCAGGAAGCATTGATGACCACGACCCGGGGAAACCCACTCTCCGTATCAATCGTAAAAGCCACCCCGGCACCGGCTCGATCGGAGCGGACCATCTTCTGCACCCCCACCGAGAGGGCTACCTTGAGGTGTTCAAAGCCCTTTTGCTCCCGGTAGCTGATGGCCCGGTCGGTATAAAGAGAGGCGAAACATCGCCGGCAGGCATCGAGAAGGGCCTTCTCACCGCTGATATTTAAGAAGGTTTCCTGCTGACCGGCGAAGCTGGCGTCGGGAAGGTCTTCGGCGGTGGCGCTGCTTCGAACCGCGACGTCGACGGCGTTCTCGTCAAATTGGGCGCTCAATTCTCGATAGGCGTTGCGAATCGCCTCTTCCGCTTTCTCGGAGAACTTTCCACCCAGAATTGCCCCCCGAATTCGCTGGCCCACCTCTTTGAGACTCGCCTGACCGTCGTTTAACTTTTCGATCTCCGCTGCGATTCGACCGTTGAGATCGTTCTCCTCGAGAAACCGCCAGAAGGCATCGGAGGTCGTCGCAAAGCCATTGGGGACGGCCACCCCGATCTCTTTGAGGTGATGAACCATCTCCCCGAGAGAGGCATTTTTCCCACCCACAAGAGGGACATCGTCGGAAGTGAGTTCTTCAAACCATAGGATATCGCTCGAATGATTGCCCATTGATATCTCCTCCGCCCCTCGGGACGAATCGCAAGTCTTATGAATCATATTTCGGATGGACAGAGAGACTAACCACCGCTCTGGTTTCAGCCAGTACATGGACGCAGTGAACTGCCATCCAGAGAAAGCCGGCCCGTTCGATCATCTCGAACGGGCCGGCTCTTGATGCACTATCGATGGATCTACTTATCTACTCACAACTTCCCGGATCGCCTTCTCCGGAGTTGAAGTCGTCGAGAAGCACACCGATCTCAAGGGCCCGGTCCCGGGTCTCCTCGTCGATCGAACAGGCGAGCAAGAGGTCTTGCGCTTCGGCCAGAAGTTCCTCAAGCCCGCAGGCCTCCACCCCGGAGTCTGCGTTTAGAACCGCCGCCGCATATTGGTAGGAGAGAATAATCCAGGCATCACCGGGGTCCGCGGGAGTCTCTAAGAGTTCCATAAAGGTAACCCCGCAGAGGTAGGCGTAGCAGCTATCGATTTCATAGGGCCACTGCTCGGGATGATTCCTCCAGAAACCCTGTCCCAGGGGATCTACAAGTTCGCCATCGTCAATGTCGCCGTCGTAATCGACACAACTGACCGGGTCATCATCGTCGCCTCCGGTATCGTCTCCGTCCCCGTCGCCTCCGGTATCGTCTCCGTCCCCGTCCCCGTCTCCATCTCCGTCGGTTCCATCACCGTCTCCATCTCCGTCGGTTCCATCACCGTCTCCGTCGCCTCCGGTATCGTCTCCGTCTCCGGCGCCTCCGGTATCGTCGCCGTCTCCGTCTCCTCCAGTTTCGTCGCCGTCTCCGTCTCCTCCAGTTTCGTCGCCGTCTCCGTCGCCTCCGGTATCGTCTCCGTCTCCGTCGCCTCCGGTATCGTCTCCGTCTCCGTCGCCTCCGGTATCGTCTCCGTCTCCGTCGCCTCCGGTTTCGTCGCCGTCTCCGTCGCCTCCGGTCTCGTCGCCGTCTCCGTCGGTTCCGTCTCCGTCCCCGTCGGTCTCGAAATCAATCCGGGTAAACGAAATCGGCGTATTACCGTCATCACTATCCCCGTCTGCTTCTTCCGATACTTCGTCAACATCGTCCGGGTTTTCAGGTATGGCATCGGCGCAACCGACGAGTAAACCCATTATACAAAATGCGATGGCGGTCAAAATTACGGTCCATGTATTTTGCTTCATCATTCTAATTCCCCCTAAAAAAGTCAGAAATCAATCACGTTCCGGACACAAAAATTCCTCATCCGATATGTGTAACTTATCCCCTGGAACCTGTTGAATTGTGATCACCGGATGATATGTGAAAATTAATCGCAACCGCGAGATGTCAACTTCTGTGATCTCTATCGAAGACGACGCCGTGACG
>SKNI01000678.1 GCA_007120615.1 Myxococcales bacterium
CGAGAAGTCCGCGCCGTCGCCCGCCTCGATCACCCCGCCATCGTGCGAGTTCTGGACTGCGGCGAGGTCACCGAAGAGGCCGCCGAAAAGAGCGGTGCAAAGATCCCGGCTCGCAGTCCCTACCTGGTCATGGAGTTGGCCACCGGCACCCTTCGCGATTTCTCCAGACACGTTAACCGCTGGCCCCCGGCTCGTACGATCTTGCTTCGAATCCTCGATGCCCTGGCCCATGCCCATGCTCGCGGGGTGATCCACCGGGATCTCAAACCCGAGAATGTCCTGGTCGTTCCCGGCCCCGAAGGACCCAGGCTGAAGTTGGCCGACTTCGGACTGGCCCACGCCTACCAACACCCCGACGCCGAGCTGGACTCCGATTCCGTCTCCGGAACCCCCCGGTTTATGGCACCCGAACAAATTCTGGGGCAATGGCGAGATCAGGGTCCCTGGACCGATCTTTACGCCGTGGGTTGTCTGGCCTACTGGCTGGTCAGCGGAAAGCCGCCCTACTCCGGCGCAGACACCAAAGAGATCCTCGCCGGTCACCTGCAGAGCGCTCTTCCACTGCTTCAAACATCAAACGAGCTCCCCGAGGGCACCCACCAGTTTTTCGCTCGGCTTCTGGCCAAAGCTCCAGGTGACAGGTTCCAACTGGCCTCCGACGCCGCTTTCACCCTGAGCACCCTCCACCAACAAGATGAAGCTCCCGAGCCCGAACCGATCACCTTCAGGACCACACTTCCCGCGCTGCCATCGAATATCTCGTCCGCTACCTCTTCCGAAAACACCCGTCTTGGCCCGGAGGATATGACGATACTCCTCTCCGAGACCATCTCCCTTCCCGATTTTGACGGTGAATTAGCAGCCCCTTCTCGAACCGCGGGCAATATGAAGCTGCCGCCGATTCCCACCACCTGGGAGCGAATTCGAGAGGACCAGAACACCGGCGCCGATCACCTCCGAGGCGTGGGGCTGGGACTCTACGGACTGCGTCAACTTCCACTGGTCGCACGAATCGGCGAACGAGACGCCCTGTGGGAAGCCCTGAGCCTGGTTTATAGCACCGGCGAGAGCCTCTGCATCTCGCTTGCCGGCACCATGGGGGTTGGCAAAACCCGACTCGCCGAATGGCTCGCGGAACGGGCGTCGGAGGTGGGCTCCGCACAGGTGACCCAGGCCCGCCACAGCCCCATCGAGGCCAACGGGCACGGACTGGCCACGGTGGTCACTAACCGCCTTCGCTGCCACGGAATGTCCACTGACTCCATCATCTCCCGGGTGACGAGCTATTACGCTCGCTCCGGACCACTCGACGCCGATGATCTCCAGGACTGCACCGCCATCACCGCTCTGGTCGCCCCGATCTGCGATTCCGAATACGACCCCGAGAAAGCTCGGGTCCATTTTTCGTCTCCCCGCGAGCGCTACGCCCTGGTCGCTCGCTTTCTGGCCCGCACCGCCGACGCCCGCCCCCTGATTCTACTGCTCGACGACGTCCAATGGGGACACGACACCCTCCAATTTCTGAAATTTCTGCTCGCTGATTTCGACGAACCACTGTCGATTCTGGCGGTGCTCACCGTTCGCGACGACGTCCTCGATTCCCGGTCTCTGGAAGCCCGGGCGTTGCTCGAACTCCAAGAGACACCGGGGTTCGAGACCCTCGAGGTGGCTCCGCTGACCGAAAACGATCACCGCCGCCTGGTGAGCACCCTTCTGGGACTGGACACCCAACTCGTGGAGGAGGTCGTAGAGCGAACCCGGGGAAATCCCCTCTTCGCCGTCCAACTCGTGGGCGACTGGGTGGAGCGTGGGATCCTCATCCCCACCCCGTCGGGCTTCGCCCTCAAGACCGGAGCCAGCGCCCGACTGCCCGCCGATATTGATCATCTCCTTACGAATCGAATCGAGGCCATCGCCAAACGACTCGCCCCCGACCACTCCGAAGAGGTCTGGATAGCTCTGGAAGTGGCCGCCGCCCTCGGTCATGAAGTCGATCTTCGCGAATGGAAAGCAGCCTGCGCCATCCCTGGCATCACCATCCCCCGGAACCTTGTAGAAGCCCTCACCCTCGCAAGGCTTGCGACCTCCGAGAAGTTTCGATTCAGCTTTCTCCACGGCGCCATCCGAGAGAGTCTGGAGCATCACGCCCGCAAGGCTAACCGCTGGGAGGACCACCACGAATTATGCGCCACCGCTCTGGAAAAACTCTATCCTCCCCGGACCCGGTGGCTCTCCTCCAGAATCGGTCGCCACCTCCTCCGCGGACAACGCTGGGAGGCCGCCCTCAAGCCGCTCCTCACCGGCGCCGATGAAGCCCGGGTCGCCAGCGAATTCTCTCGCGCCTACGACCTCTTCGATCGCCATCTCGAAGCCGTGGAGCAGGCCGACACCGAGCACGCTTTCGACCTGCGCGCGTTGAACACCGTTCGTCGCACACGGACCCTCATCAAACAAAATCACCTCACCGAAGCTGCCGACCAACTGGCCACTCTCAAAGACAGAGGGCTTTCCCCTTTTGTGGAATGTGAGCGTCTCTTCGCCCTGGGAACCCTCGCTCGCGCTCGAGGCGCCGTCCGCGAAGGCATCGAGTTATCCCAACGATTCATCGAACTCCACGCCTTAATTGACCCCGATGACCCCCTTGCAGAACACTCCTCGGCGGCACATAGCGTAGGACTCGCCAAAGCCATTACCTTACAGGCCGACCTCCATCATACCGCCGGTCATATCGACGAGGCTCTGACCCTCTCTCGCGAAGGCGCAAGTCATTGCACCAACTCTCCTCACGACATGGCCGCGATTTGCTTACAGATGGGCAATATCGTCGCCGCCCTGGGAGACTTCGACCGCTCCCTCAAATGGCTCAACGACGGTCGCAAAGCCTACGAAGAAGTCGGCGACCGCTACGGAATCGCCCAGATCGAAAATAGCTTCGGCGAACTTTATCGGATGACCGATCGTCCCGGCGAAGCGCTCGGCCACTACGAGAAGGCCTTCAACATCCTCACCCGTGTGGGGGTCACCCAACTGGGAACCGTCCGCTTTAATATCGCGATGTGCCTGGTAGAAGCCAAAAACTTTCAGAAAGCCCGCCGCTATTTCGAAGAGGTCCACCAGGCGCTCATCACCTCCGGCAGCGACGGCTATCTGGGCCTGACTCACACCGCCCTGATGACCTGCGCCGCCGCCGATGGCGACTGGGACTTGTGGCAAAACCACCTCGACAACGCCCGCAAAAATATTGAAGAGACCGGCCTGACCATCCCGGACATCGCCATCCTCTACGCCGTGGCCATGGACCTTACCGCCACGGCCGGCCGCCCCGACGACGCCGAACTCCTCGGGGAGTTGGCCCGCGAACAATGGACCCGCCTGCAACGTCCCGACAAAGCAGCGGAGGTCTTCCGGTGACCTCGCCAGCGAGCCACGAAACGAGCGTAGCCGTCGAAGTCCGTCAGTTCGGAAACCCCGACGTGATGCTGTCGTAGATCGTCAACTCCTCGCTGGGCCAATCGATATCGGCGACGTGCCAGAATTGCCAATTCGTCATTCGACGACGCTTCAACTCCAGACGTAAATCGCCGTGGATATAGATCCGCACCGTCGAGAAGCTCTCCCCGTAGCCGTGGTCCGAGAAATAATAGGCCCCTACCGAGTAGGTCGTCCCGTTCTCCGGAATCAGCAAGTTGATATTCTCCGGTCCCCACCCGTGGATCTCATCGATGTCGAGGCGGGGGTTCATATCGTTGTTGTTGGGATCACCCCAGTTGGGATTCATATTGAGCCAATAGCAATCGTCGGGGCTGGAATTCCACTCTCCCCCCTCGCGAAGAAAGTGCAGATCCATATCGGCCCCGGAGTTATTGGTCCGACTGGGGTCATTGGGCGTATCCCACACCAACTGAAGGTGAATGGCGTCGCCGGAGACGGAGTCCACTCGCATTCGCGCCGGTTCACAGGAACGAGTCCCCTCATCATCATAGACGTGCAACTCCACTTCATAGGAGCCGGAGAGTTCCAGATAGAGATCGTTGTGGACTGTATTTCCGCTCTGAGACAACTCCACCACCGTATCGTCGGGCCGTGATACCAGCGACCACTGATATTCCACGATCGAGGCCCCCCCGAACGCCACGCTCTGCGATCCGTCAAAGCCCACCGTCTCCAGTGGCCTTCCCTGCATCGAAGCCTGGGGCGCGGCCAGAGCGGTGTCATTGTTGGAGACTCCGTAAATGATCGCCTCCGGACAGGCCGGCGGTGTTCCCTCTCCTTCCAGCGCCAACTGCACCTCCGGGTTGATCTCATCTTCGCTCAGGATGGTCATCTGCCCGTTATAGGAGCGCACTTCCTGAGGTCGAAACTCCACCGGAATCAACACCGACTCCCCGGCCTGGATCGTCCTGGGATTGCCTGCCAGATCATTGGCATTAGCCAGACGAAACCCCGAATCCCCTTCGAAACCTTCGATCTCCACCGTGGCTTCCAAAGTCTCGCTGCAATTGGTCACCATGACCGGCCGCTCCACTCTCTCTCCACGAACCACCGAGCCGAAACGAAGCCTCGTGAAGGGCTCCACGATCACGCAGGGAAGATCCACATTGGCCAATAAAGCGATCTCAAATTCCGGAGTCTTCGGGTCATTGGAAAATACCGTCAATGAACCCCGTCGCGGCTCTTCATCGAGGGCTCTATATCCGACCTCCAACACCAAACTCTGTCCCGGGGAAAGCATTCGCGGGGGACCGTCGAGAAACTCGGGAAAGTCCAACTCGAAGGGACCGTCGACGACGAAATCATTCAACTCCAGGCTCGTTCGACCTATATTGGTCAACACTCCCTGGCGAAACGCCTCCTCACCAACCTCCAGCCCCAGAAATAAGAGGCGATCCGGCCCCTCGATCTCCGGCTCCCCATCAAATTCATAGGGGTGCATATCGCGGGGCTCGAAGAAATCTCTCTCTTCCAGATCGGTCTCGGAGCATCCCGGACAACCGGCCAGAGAAAACCCGACCAACAAAAGGATCCATCCCATCCAACGGTAGATATTGATTCCCGGTGATCTATGCATTCGTCGTCCGATGGTCATTTCGTTTCCATTGAATCAAGGATCTTATCTTTTGTATAACAAATCAGGCGGTGCTGACGTCTCCCGCGCATCGACAAGACAAAGCAATATTCGCGCCAACCTCAATGAGCCTGCTCCATTGCAATAAAAATAGGGTTCCTTTCTATCAGAACGCTGGTAGTCTTCGGTCTCCCACACCACTAATGGTAGGTTTATACACCATATCGGTTTCTGCACCGGGATGAAATATGCCACATCAAAAAACTAACGCCTCTCCACAAAAAATCATGGCCCCGGCCATCAGGAGCGCGGACGTCCCCGTCCGCATCCAACAAAAAGCGCCTTTCACAACGTGCAACCAGGTACGTCCGCTCTCCAATCGATTTTGCAATCTCGGAACCTGTGCCCTTATAGTGACCTTGTTGATGACATTGATTTTGGCGGGATGCACTGCTGTACAGAGCGTCCCATCGGGGGTGGGTGATGGAGAGTCCCTTCTGGAATTGCAGGTCTTTCCGTCGACCGCCGAGATCTATATTGATGATGATTATCAGGGCGTTGTGGAAGGTTGGCGCGATCAGATCATGCCTATAAAGTCTGGACAGCGGCGACTGGAGTTGAGAGCCGACGGCTATATCTCTCAACGCTTCGATCTGGACGTCGAAGAAGGACAACACTTGACCCTTCGGGCTCGATTGGAGTCAACTATCGATCTCTCCGCCCCCGATGAGCAAACGCCTGAGCCCCAGCGCGATCCACTTCAGGCCCCCGAACACCCTGGCGTTCCGGACTCGAGATCCCGATGACTATGGACCAAAACAAGGAAATTCAAAGCGCCCTGGCGCCGATGCGTTCGCTGGTTCGAGCGCTGGAAGACCAGCACGCCGGACTCGCCATTGTGCGCTCCGACGGAACCTGGCAGTTGGAGCAGAACGGCAGCGTCCGCCTTCAGGCCACTGCGCTGCCGACCGAAGCGGCGGCTTCGCTGGTCGCTGCGGTATCTCGTCTTGGCCCAACCTGTTGTCTACAACGCTGGTGGGTCCGCCCACTCTTTGGCAGCACAAACTCCGCCATCGTCTTTGAGCGCCGCCCCGATGTGGAGCGCACTGGTCTCTCCGATCATACCCTGGAGCTCTTGCGAACCCGCCTGATTCGCGACGCCAACGGCGTGATCTTCGGAGATCACAGCCCTGCTCGCTCGGGACTCTTATTGAGTCTAACCCGCTTTTTGC
>SKNI01000728.1 GCA_007120615.1 Myxococcales bacterium
ATCGGCGTCATCGCCAACATCGCCAATATCGGCGTCATCGCCAACATCGGCGTCATCGCCAATATCTCGGCCCTCGAATTCGGGAAACTCCCCGAAAAGGCCCGAGCAACCTGCCCCAAAAAACAACGCGATGAATATCAGAAAACGAAGGCTCTTCATGCGGCGATCCGGTACATAGTAAAGAATCTGGACCTCAAATAGACGCGGCCGATAGTATCAGGTTCCTCTCCTCGGGGATAGCAGAGGAGCGCAGGTATCCTCGCTCCTTAAGATCAGTTGAATAGTCGACCGTTTGTGACGATACTCCCCTACTCGCACGGCGCTACTTAATTGAATATTGGGAGCAAAATGAGTACCGACCCCCACGCGCAACTTCGAGACGACGTTAAACTTCTGGGCACCTTGTTAGGCGACACTCTCAAGGAACAGGAGGGCGAAGAGCTCTTCGAGGTCGTCGAAAAGGTGCGCATGCTCTCCAAGAAGTCCCACGATCATGACCGTGGTGAATTTCAGGAGCTCCGCGCGCTTCTGGAGGACTTGCCCGAACAAAAGGCCCTTCTCGTGGCCCGGGCCTTCGCCCAATTCTTGACCCTGGCCAATATCGCCGAGCAACACCACCGGGTGCGCAGGCGGCGCCAATACCTGCGCGACGCCGACAGCCCACCGCAGCGCGGCTCCTTTGAGGAGTCCTTCGCCGGGCTCCTGGAGCAGGGCATCGGCAAAGATGAGCTCTTCGACGCCGTCTGCAACCAGGAGGTGGAGCTCGTCTTTACCGCCCATCCCACAGAAGTCGTGCGTCGAACGTTGCAGCAAAAACACAAGCGCATCGCCGAGGTCCTCAACCAGCGCGACCAACCCGAACTCGCTGCCGTTGAGCGAGAGCGCATGGTAGAGGGACTTCGCCGCGAGATCACCTCCGCCTGGCATACCGAAGAACTCCACCGCAGCCGCCCCACCCCCGAGGAAGAGGCCCGCGGCGGATTCGTCGTCATCGAGAGCGTTCTGTGGGACGTGGTCCCCGAATTTCTCGGCGCCCTGAGCACATCTCTCAAAAAACACACCGGCCAACCCCTACCCCTGGACTCCTCGCCGATTCGCTTTGGCTCCTGGATGGGCGGCGACCGCGACGGCAACCCCAACGTCACCCCCGAGGTCACCCGGCGGGTATGTCTATTGGCGAGGTGGATGGCGGCAGAGCTCTACTATCAGGAGGTCGACCAGCTTCGCTCGGAGCTCTCCGAGACCATCTGCAGCGATGAACTTCGCGCCCGCGTCGGCGACGCCCCCGAGCCCTACCGAGAGCTTCTACGAGGCGTCCGCGAGCGGCTGACCAACACCCTCCGCCATCTCGAGACTTTGCTCCTCGACCAGGACTCCTCAGAGACCGAGATCTATATGGAGGTCGAAGACTTGTGGGAGCCCCTGGCCCTCTGCGAGCGCTCCCTGAACGAATGCGGCCTTGGCCGAATCGCCGAGGGCAGACTCCACGACATCATGCGCCGGCTGACCTGCTTCGGGCTGACTCTGGTGCGCCTCGACCTGCGCCAGGAGAGCACCCGTCATACCGAAACTCTCGACGCCATCACCACCTATCTGGAGATGGGCAGCTACGCCTCCTGGTCCGAAGAGGAGCGCCTCAAATTTCTCGTCAGAGAGCTTAAGAGCAAGCGGCCCCTGATCCCTCGAGATGTGGAGTTTGAGCCCGACGTTCAGGATGTCTTAGACACCTTTCGAATGGCCGCCAAAATCGGCGAGGACTCTCTTGGCGCCTATGTAATCTCCATGGCCCAGAGTGCCTCCGACGTGCTGGCCGTTGAGCTTCTAATCCAGGAGGCCTTCGGCAAATCAGCCATGCGCGTGGCCCCCCTTTTTGAGACCATCAGTGACCTGAGAAGTTGCGGTGACGCCCTTCGACAATTGCTCAGCGTCGATTGGTACCGGGAGCGCATCGACGGCAATCAGGAGGTCATGATCGGCTACTCCGATTCCGCCAAAGACGGCGGACGGCTGGCGGCGGCCTGGGAGCTTTATAAAGGCCAGGAAAATATCGTCGAGGCCTGCCAGGAGTTCGGCGTGCAGGCCACCCTCTTTCACGGCCGCGGCGGAAGCGTTGGACGAGGCGGCGGGCCGACTTACCAGGCGATCCTGTCCCAGCCTCCGGGCTCGGTAAACGGCAACCTCCGCGTCACCGAACAGGGAGAGGTCATCCAGGCCAAATTCGGCCTGTCGGGAATCGCCCACCGAACGCTGGAGCTCTATACCACGGCGACCCTTCAGGCCACCGTTGCGCCGCCTGCGGGAGCCAAAAAAGAGTGGCGCGAGCTGATGGAAAGACTGGCCGTCGAGGCCTGCTCCTCCTACCGAGACGTGGTCCGCGGAGACGACCGCTTCGTCGACTACTTCCGCGCCGCCACCCCGGAAGTGGAGCTCGGCAAACTCAACATCGGAAGCCGCCCGGCCCGCCGAAAGACCGGCGGCGGCCTGGAGTCCCTGCGCGCCATCCCCTGGATCTTCGCCTGGACCCAGACTCGCCTCCTCCTGCCTGTCTGGCTCGGAGTCGGTGAATCCCTCGACACCTTTTTGGCCACCGACGATCAAGAGCTACTCCAGGAGATGTACCACGACTGGCCCTTCTTCGAGTCCACCATCAACCTCATCGAGATGGTCCTGGCCAAGGCCGTCATTCGCATCGCCACCCTCTACGACGAAGTCCTGGTCCCCGAAGAGCTCCGAGACCTGGGCGGCGAGCTGCGAGAGCGCTTCGAGTTGACCCGGTCGAGTTTTACGAAGCTCACCGGTCGCGATGAATTATTGTCGATCAACCCGGTACTTCGTCGCTCCATCGAAGTGCGAAACCCCTACGTCGACCCCATCAACCTGATCCAGGTCGAGCTGTTGCGAAGAGTGCGAAAAGAGGAGCAGCCCAGCAAGGAGTTGCAGCGGGCCCTGCTGATCACGATCAACGGCGTGGCTGCGGGGATGCGGAATACGGGGTGAGGAGCCTGGTGTACACCGTGCTATATTGATAATCACGAGGTAACTCTCAGCCTATCTGTCCGTTGTGCCATACCACCGATCCGAGGAATCGCCATGAATGCGGCGTATTTACCGATAAAGCTAGTAATGGTGGCCCTCCTCCTCTTAGGTGCGGGCTGCGAGCCCCTGCATCGAGATCTCGAACCGGTGTGGGGGGAGATGGATAATCGCGACACCGTCGTGAGCGCCTCATTGGACGGGACAATCCGCAAATTCGACCCCCAGGGCAATCTTCTCTGGACCTACGAAAACGAGCTCCTGGCAGGGGCCTCGACCAACGGCGTGATCGATGTCGCCGTGGACCCCGGCGGGTTTGTCTACGGCGTCTCCCACCACACCGAACGGGTCATAAAATTGGACGCTTCCGGAGAGGTGGTCTGGTATTCACAATTGGAGCTCAGCGGTCGTCAAATGCGCGGCGTCGCCGTCGACCCCGATGGCAATGTGTATATCGCTGCCAACGCCGACGGGGTCATAAAATTGAACTCCTCCGGCGACGAAGAGTGGCATTTCGATGACCACGACGGCCAGACCTTCAACGTCGTTTTCGGAGCCGATGGACATCTCTATTCGGCGAGCTCCGATAATACGACCCGTCGACACAACGCCGAAACCGGAGCGGAGGTGGCCTCCTTCTCCACTCCCGATTCTGCGCGAGCTATCAGCGTACATCCCGACGGCACCGTCTATGTGGGCTGCGACGACAATACCATCTATCTCTTCGACACCGACGGCGACCTGATCGAAACCTTCGACAGACACGTCGGAGACATCTACCGGATCGCACTTCACCCCGACGGGTATTTTGTCAGCAGCTCCCGAGACGAAACGGTGCGAAGGGTCGACGGCGACCTCGACGAAGCATGGCGGTATTCCGATCTAATCGACAGGCAACAAGGGGTAGCCGTATTGCCCGGCGGAGAGGTATATATCGGCGGCCGCGACAACCTGGTCCAAAAACTGGACGCCGACGGCGGGTTGATCTGGACCGCCGACGACCACACAGCCTCCATCCACGGCATCGCCGCCCACCCCGGCCGCTACGACACGTTCCCCGACGCCTGGCACGACTAGTCCGCCGATAGGAGCGCGTCCTCGAAGAAGTCCGGCGCTACTCCTGCCACTGAAATACCGGGCGCTGCTCCTCGTCGGGCTCCGGAGTGGTACCGATCTCCCAGACCTCATCGAGGTCCCAGTCGACGAAAGAATCAGTGATTCCGAATTGACTCGTCTCCAACCCGGTGACCCCGCTGCCACCCTGATCGTCGTCAACCGACCGGATATCCCAGAAAGAATTTGCGATCTCGCCACCCATGATAGGGTTGAAATCTCCAACGAACCCTCCAACACCGGAATCTAGGCTGCTCACCTCGGTGGCTGCTGAATAGGACTCGGTGATCTCACCGGTATTTTCTCCGGCGAAACCACCAATACGGGACGAATTGACTTCCACTCCAATGACGTTACCGATGGAATAAGACTGTTGTATGGCATTTTCATTATTGCCGACCAGACCGCCCAGGCGGAATCTGCCCGTCACATCACCGGTGGCGTAGCATTCCTCAATTTCACGGCCGACATGATTACCCACCAAACCGCCGACTTCGCGATCGCCCTCGACATCACCGGTGGCGAAAGACCTTTTGATTATGCGTTCGCTATAACCGACCAGCCCACCCACCCCTTCTTGACCGATGACGGAACCATGGGCCTGGGAGTACTCGATCGACCCCGCAGCCCGGCCCACCAGCCCACCAACTTCATTGCCCGAACCAACCACTCTTCCCCCCGCCATCGAATCTGTGAGCGAGCCACCCTCCCCCCATCCGACGAGTCCGCCCACTCTCGAAGCCCCGTCGATCTCACCGGAGGCAGAGGAGTCGGAGATCGATCCCCGGTTGCGTCCCACCAACCCGCCCACATGGTCGCCCGACCCGGTCACGTCGGCTTCGGCTTCGGAGTCCTCGATCGTGGAGCCGTTCTGATTCTCTCCGACGAGACCACCCACCTCGGAAGTCCCTTCGATAGAACCGGAAGCGAATGAGCCCGAGATCGTTCCCCCATTGCGTCCCACCCACCCCCCGACATGATCGCCGTTCGCTTTTCCGGTCACGTCAATCACCGACACATTTGTGATCGTCCCAGAACTTCGTCCGGCCAGCCCCCCAACCATGTTATTTCCCTCAACATTCATATTTTGAAGGACGAGATTCTCAACCGATGCATCGTCTTCGATACTGGCAAATAGACCCACAAAATCAGTGTCTGGCAGTACGATATTGAGATTTCGGATGGTAAATCCTCCACCGTCAAATTGACCGGCAAAGGGATTTACTCTGCTGCCGATGATATCAAATGAGAAGGTTTGCAGATTGAGATCCCTGGTCAACAGAAAGGAACTCCCCAGCGCATCGCTGATATCAACGAGGTGTGTGGGGCTGCAGATCAGATAAGGATCGTCGGGATCGCCATTTCCCCCACCGAAGGGATCTGGGAAGTCGGAACTATGCTCGCAAAAGGGAAAAAACTCCACCTCTCCGCCATTGTCCAGGCTGATCGGCTCGGTGATCGACAGGGTCTTGGCCTCTGCCACCGTCGAAGTCATCGTGCACGTCGAGACTCCATCTTCATTGATAGCAGAGCAGTCTCCCAACGCATTACCCGCGCCAGATGCCTCGAATTGAGGAATCACTCCAATCAGGGGATTTTCAAACTCGTCGAATAGCTCGATCTCAATCTGAGCCTCGTCGTCACCATCGGCGACGGCGTTACTTATTCCGTTGATGGCCGAAAGCTCGACATGGGCCTGGGCCGCGACCACATCAAATGAGTCCGTCGTCACCGCTGCATGCGAAAAACCTTCGTGGTCGCTGGTCGCCGTCACGGTCAACCCCGACCGGGCCACCTCAATGGTCAGGCTGAACTCTAACCGTCCGGCCTCGTCCGATAGAGCAGTTACCTGAGCCTCACCACCGGCGAACTCCCCTTCACTGATACTTACGGCGAGCTCCACACCGGCCATCTCCAATTCGTCGCCCAGGCCATCGACCAGCTGAAGGACCACAGAAAAAGGCTCCCCCGCCGTCACCTCCGAGGGAGGTCCATCTTCCAGGACCAGATCGTATTCCACGGGCTCCTCGGCGTCTCCGGTCGCATCGGCGTCATCGGCGTCCACTGATGGACCGACGTCATCGCCCACATCACGGCCCTCAAATTCGGGAAATTCACCGAAGATGCCGGAGCAGCCAGTCCCCAGGA
>SKNI01000362.1 GCA_007120615.1 Myxococcales bacterium
CTTGGGAGATAGGCTCCGGGCTCAAAATGAGTGTCGTAATACTCGGTCTCCAGGTGCACGGCCTGGACGTAGCCCGGCAATACCAGCGTGGTCCGGGTCCCCGGGAATTTCCCGTGCTTCTGGTAGATATATTGGGCGACCTCGCTCATACAATCGATGAATTCCTGGCTATAGGGGGCGACGCTTTTTTTGACGCCAGCGCTGTCTTTCCAGGGCCCACCGCTTTCGGGTTGATAGGCGCCGCCCGTGCCGAATTTGCGATCCGCAAAGGCCTGCACAGCGGCGTGCATATCGGGATAATACGGCGGGCAGAGTCCTTCGTAGACCCCGTCGATTCCCACGGGATTGGGCGCCAGCCATCGTTCATCTTCAATGAATCGAGCCCCCAATCCGTTGACCCCTTCATCGGCCAGGGCTCCGAGCACGCTCCAACGATTGAGCCCTGCGAAATAAAGCCCCCCAAGCCCCATCGCCTGCATGGTGAGCACGATATTATGGCCGATCATGGCCAACTCCAGGCAATTGGATTCGTAGGTATCGTCCTGCAACTCGGCCAGGGGAAGACGCTTGGCTTCGTTGAGAAGCCCGGAGCGCATAAACGGCTTGAGATTCCCCGCCGGTTCGCCGGTCTCATGATCGATGATGACCACACCGTTACTGATGGCCAGGGCGAGTATTCCTAAAAACTCCTCGCTGGCATCCCCTACCGGCATAAAGAGCGTTGAGCCCGGGGCGTTGGCCATCCACAGGTTCGGCGGCAGCATATGAGGCGGCTTCGCCGGCAGGTCGAGGCGTCCATCTTTAATCTTGGTGGTCTGCTCTCGGCAGATGGCCAGGATCCGACCTGCGTCGTCCTCGATGTCATTGAACTCCCGGATCCGATTTGGAGCCACGTCTCGGGTACAGGTCGCATAGCAGCCCTTATCGTTGGTGAATAAGAGCGCCGGCGTACCGATCCCCGCAGCCGTGGGCGTGGTGCGGCCGGTGAACCTCTCGGTAAACTCGGCGTGAGCCTCCGGTCGGGCCGGACCAAATGGGACCCCGAAACTCCAGCCCGACACCCCGGTACCGGCGGCGATGAGCACCGCTTCTTCCAGCTCCGTCAACGGCAGTGGCTCTTTGTTGGATTTGAAGGCCAGCGGTCCCGAGGGAATCTCCATCCCCAGCCCAAAACGTCGGGAGCGGCGCCCGAAGATGGCCTCCATCAAAGGGTATCGAAAAAGATGCTCCAGCGGAGTCTGTTCTTCGGACATAAGAGTTCCTTTTATAAAAAGTTGGTTCCTATTGCTGGATCACACCCCTATTACAGGGAATACCTGACGCCGATCCCGATATTTCGTATAGTAGTTAACAATAAGTGCACCTGGCCCATGGAGCAATAGAAAATGATCATTCGACCGACCCGCTGGTTTTTCGTAGCTTTCCTCTTCATCGTTGGTCCGCTTCTGGGACTGGCTGCGGGCGCAGCGGCCGGAGCGCATCTGACCTACACCAGTTTCGAGACTGCTCAGGAGCGACCGGCTCAAGAATCCACCTTTAGCACCCCGGCCGTCGGCGGCATCACCTCCGAGAAGGTCACCCTTCCCAACGGCCAGCGAGTGGCGCTCAACGAGCTTGCGCCTGAACGAAAAGTGGCCATCGTCGTCATGAAGGATCCCCACTGCCAGGTCTGCCAGCGACAGCTCCGTGTGCTCTCCGACAGACTCGCCGAGGTCCAGCAACAGGGCGGCGTCGTCTTCGGACTCTCCGACGCCAACCGCTGCCAGAATAAACAACTGATGAGCCGGCTGGGGCTGAAATTTCCCATCCTCTCCGACCCCGAGCACCATGCTCTGACGGCCTTTGACATGGCACCCGCCAATCGTCCCCATGTGACGCCCGGGGTGATCTTTATCGACGAGAATGGCCAGGTCGAGAGTGTTCATCTGGGGCGATCCCCGGGACAGCATCAGGAGGAGATGATCATCCAACGGCTGCGTTGATATTATCACCTTGAACACCTTGTGAACATGCTTACGTTGTGGAAAGAAGAAGCAATGAACACCCCGCAACGAGAAGAGCATGTCCACATTCGAGAAGAAGAGCACCATGCCGGTGGGTGCAGACGAATTATACCGCTGGCACGCCCGGCCCGGTGCTTTCGAGCGCCTGGTTCCGCCCTGGGATCCCGTCGATCTGGTGTCCCACGAAGGTGGCATCGAGGACGGGGCCCGACGGGTCATGAAGATTCATCCCGGGCCCCTTTCGCTGACCTGGGAGGCTCTTCACCGCGATCATATCGAGGGGCGCCAATTCGTCGACGAACAGCTCCGTGGGCCCTTCTCGTCCTGGGTTCACACCCACCGCTTTGAGCCCCGCGAAGACTCCGAAACCAGCATCCTCTCAGAACATATCGAGTATTCTCTTCCCCTGGGCCCTCTCGGTGATGCCGTCGGCGGAGCATCGACCCGCAAGATGCTGGAGCAATTATTCGACTTTCGTCACCGCCGAACCGCCGACGACCTCAATCGCCACCGCACGACCGATCGGCATTTGAAAGTTGCCATCACCGGCGCCAGCGGGCTCATCGGAAGTGCGCTGAGTGCATTCTTGACCACCGGCGGCCACGAGGTTCTGCGACTGGTACGGCGTCCAGACGGGCTTGAGGAAGGCGAAGTCTACTGGTCGCCGGCAAAGCAAGAGATCGACGCCGAGAGCCTCGAAGGCCTCGACGACGTCCTCGGTGACGTCGTCGGCCGCCCCACGGTCATTCCCGTTCCTCAGACCCTCATCAAATTCATGGTGGGCAGCCAGATGGCTCAAGAGACCGCTCTCGTTAGTCAACGAGCCCTCCCTCGAAAGCTACTCGATGCGGGCTTTCCCTTTTATTACGACGACCTTCGATCGTCTCTGGCTTGCAAGCTGGGAACTTCATCGGGGCGGCCATGAAACACTTTGACGTAGCGGTCATCGGCGCGGGATTCGGGGGCTTGAGTTGTGCCCTGACGCTCGCCGAACGAGGAGCAAAGGTAGCGATCTTTGAGCGGCTTACCTATCCCGGCGGATGCGCCAGCACCTTTCAGCGCCAGGGTTATCGTTTTGAATCGGGGGCGACCCTCTTCTCCGGATTCGGTGAGGGGCAGCTCTTCAGCGAGTGGATCGAACGCCACCAGATGGATGTGCGGTTTCAGACCATGGATCCCGTGGTGGAGCTGCGTGCCGGTCCCTTCGTGATCCGAGTCCCCCCGGAAAGAGAGCGCCTCATCGAACAATTCTGTGCCTTCGACGGCGCCCCACGAAGTCAGATCCGCTCCTTCTTTGAGTGGCAAAAGAAGGTCGCCGACGCCCTCTGGGGTCTATTCGACGATCCCACCCTCTTGCCCCCTTTTAGCATCCAGAGCATCTTTCGCCATATTGGCCGCTCTCCGCGCTATCTTCCGCTTTTGACGGCGGTGGGTCAGTCGGTGGGCGATATGCTTCGCCGACATGAATTGGAGAAGTTCACGCCCATTCGAGCCTATATGGACGCCGTCTGTCAGATCACCGTGCAAACCTCCGCCGACAAAGCAGAAGCTCCCTTCGCCCTGGCGGCGATGGATTATTTCTTTCGCGGAACCGGCCATATTCACGGCGGAATCGGCCAACTTGCGACCGCACTCTCCGACACCATCGCCCACCTCGGCAAAGAGGTTTTCTTTGCCGATCCCGTCTGGAAATTGCGCCCCCATGAGAAAGGGTGGAACCTGACCAGCCGTCGTCAGACGATCACCGCCGAGAAAGTGGTGGCCAATCTGCTGCCGGCAAATCTCTGCAACCTCCTCGGTGATAACCCCGATGCTACACAGTCGCTAACGAAGCTCAACACCAAGGTCGAAAAGGGCTGGGGAGCGGCCATGCTCTACCTGGGACTGGACCGAGAACGGCTGGACAACCCCGAGGCGCATCATATCGAGATGATCGATGATATCGACCGTCCCTTTCTCGAGGGCAATCACCTCTTTTGTTCCGTCAGCGGTACAGACGAACCGGAGCGAGCCCCCGCCGGCCAGCGGGTCGCCACCGTCTCCACCCACGTCAAGATGGACCAATTGTGGAAGGGAGAAGACGCCTGCCAGGCCAACTATATCGACGAGATTCATCGGCGAATGCGCTACACCCTGAGCCTTCGAGCCCCGGAGATCGCGGCGGCAAAAGTCTTTGAGATGACCGCAAGCCCACGCACCTTTGAGCGCTTTACCAATCGCCACCGAGGCTTCGTCGGCGGGATTCCTCGAGACGCCGGGCTTCATCACTACCTTCACTTCAGTGCTCCCGAGGTCGACACGGGCCTGTTTATGGTCGGTGATACGGTCTTTCCCGGCCAGAGCACCCTGGCCGTCTCTCTCGGAGGACTGCGCCTGGCCGAATCCATCAGCTAAGACCGCCGACTGACCGGTGTCCAAGAAATGAAAACGTCAGGGCCCGAAAGCCCTGACGTTTCTTGTTCTCTTCAAAGATTCTGAACCTTATCGACAGGACATCGACTGAGGCACGCATTGCCGGGGGATATAAAATTGATCGTCGACGTCGAAAATTCTGGCGCAGCGAAAGCCCTCGCCACAGGCCGCATCGGTGGTACATCCCACACTGCAGGCCGCGCCGTCGGCAAATCCGAGGCAATAATTGCCACCGGCGCCGCAATCCGAGTCTCGGGAGCAGGGGCTGCAGGCCAACCCTTCACTGGCATGGGGGTTGAGCTTGGGACCGTCATCGACGCCGTGCACTCCGTAATGAACGTCGGGGAAGTCCTGATTAAGGCCTCGAATCATCGTCTGCCAGCTCATGGGGAAATGGCCGCCGTTTCGATCGGTGAAGGTAAACCAATACATCAGCCGCCAGATCACGTCATAGCCCGCCGAAAACGGCGTGGTGTGGACGGTGGTCATGATATCGGTGTTGGCAAAGTCACGGGCCGGATTCTCCATGATATCGCCCACGTAGGTGCGGTAGGTATTGCATCCGTCCATGATATAAATCTGGTACTTATCGCTCATCTCCATCGCCTTGAATTCACTGGCCGAGATCTCATATCTCGGAGAGTAATCCAGGATGAACCCGGCGTTGGTTCCGGCGTGACCGCTGTAGACGAAGATATCGGCGTTGAGCATCGAATATTCTACGGCTTCTCGAAGACCCTGATGACCGACGGCGCTTCCGTTGACCTCGTCGTCTTTCATCTCGGAGTGATAGACGAAGATCCGCACTTCCACGTCCTGGCCTTCCACAAATACGGTCTGAGTGAAGGGACCGGAGTCGATTCGCAGATCTTCATAGGAGCTGGCTCCTTCGTTCTCCCAATCATTTTCCAGCAGAACCTCTACGGTCCACTTTGCGGTCTCCAGGTCGTAGCGCCCGGAGTTATAATCGCCACCGAAATGAATCGCGATATCCAGGTACCCATCGGCAAATAACTCATCGTACCGCGGGAAGGAGTCGCTGCTGGGGCTGCCCTTGATCTCGACCTCGATGACCTCGTCGACCTCCGAGCTCCACCGGCTGGTTCGCAGCCCGACCTCAAAGGTCCGGCGCGTGGTGCTATCGGGAGCGACAACGCTCATCAATCGAACGCTTCCCACCAACTCCATCTCAAACGAAAAGAAACCCCGATCCTCCACGACGTCCACGTCGGTGGTGTCGGTCTGCAGATTATCGGATCGGAAATAGGTGAAGAATTCGGTCTGAGCGTCGGTGAGTTCTTGATTATACTCTCGGATCACATCCTTGATATGGCTCTCTACGGAGTGACCAATGGTGGTCACTCGATCCTCGATCAAGTCCTCCAGCAGAAGCTCTCGGTCTTCGTCGCCCAGGGTCTCGAAGCCGTCGGGAAGCTCCACGCTGGCCTCTCCGGACAGAATGAACTCTCGGGCGTTGGTGCCGATATAATTATCGGATTTTCCAAAGTCCAGATCAGGTAGTGCATGAGGACCGTCTTCCTCCAAACCACCGGGATCTTCGGTCTCACCGCACCCCAGACCGAGGGTCAGAGAGAAAAGTAACACCAATAAGATAACCCAATATTTGCGACCCATTGAAACACTCCTATCCATTGATTGTGCGCAACGCCGAAATTCTGTATTTGACCGCCAGACTATAGGGGGAATCTCCGAAAAACTCAACGGAGCGCTTTTCTTCATTGCAACGTGGGACGCACCCGCTCCAAATGATCTTCAATGACCTGATAGACCCACTTCAATTCTCGAATCGGCTGTCCCCCGTCCTGGTAGATCGTCTTTTGACGAGCGACGCCCGACGCAAAGATCGTCTTCTTCCC